>JBDKUB010000139.1:0-8818 GCA_039679915.1 Anaerolineaceae bacterium | reverse complement strand
GGTTGGCTTTCTATGCTGAGGTGCTGCTCGATCAACAAAACTGGAGCCAGGCAGAACAATATGCCGCTCAAGCGGTGGCATTGGCGCCCAATTCGATGGATGTCCACCGGGTATATGCGACGGTGTTGGAATCGATTGGGCAATACAACAGTGCCATCAAGGAATATCTAAAAGCCACGGAGATCAATCCCAACCTTACCTTTCTATATGTGTATATCGGTCGTAATTATTTAAGCTTGAAGTTATACGAACGAGCCTTAGAGTATTTTGCTCGTGCAGCAAATATCAATACGCAGATTGGGGTGAAGAACCCAGTCCCGTATATCGAAATCGCCAAGACTTATTCTCAGCAGGGAGAATTTTTCATTGCCGCGGTCAACGCCGAGAAAGGCTTGAGTTTCGATCCGACCAATGCCAATACCTATGGGCAATTGGGCATTATCTATATCAGGGCACGTAATTATGAGGGAGCTATGCCTGTGCTTCAATGTGCCGTGATTGGGTGTACCGCGGAGGAAAACGAAGTCGCTCAGAATTTGGTGGATAGTGGGCTGCTTGAAGAAAGCGTGGCAGTGGAAGGATTGCCCCTCAGTAATTTAACGGTGGCTTATTACTACGTGGAATACGGTACAGTGCTGGCATTCTTAAGCCGTACCACCCAGAACTATTGCCCGCAGGCGCGTCCGATATTGAATCAGGTGCGGGCGGCTTACCCTGAAGACACGATTTTGATGGGAATCGTCGCCGATAGCGAAGGGATCTGTGACCGGTTGGAGGGCAGCGTTAATGTCTCACCCAGTCCAACACCTGTACCGCTACCCACCGCCGTGAATACACCCTGATTTAATCTATCAATCCCCTATGAGGGTGTTGAAAAAGTTTAAGCCACAGTGTGCGACGCACCTCAAAGGTGCGTTGCACATGAATAATTAGCTTTACCCTTACCCAACCTCCCCCAAAAATCGACGACAGATTTTTGGGGGAGGAGTAAAAAATTGCTTTTTTCAACACTTTCCCCTATTCAACTTGAAAAATTATTGTATAATTTTTCTTGCTATCTAAACAATTGAAATAGTGAAGTTCGAAAATTCATTTTTAAGGAGCATCTGACTCAACAGACCATGGATTGGCTGACGTACGATTTTATCGGGGATTATCATTTTTATTAAAGGCGATCATGGATTTTTCGCGCTGTCGCACAGATTTACCCATCTTGTTACTTTATGACATAGATCCCGAATGGTCACCTGATATAATCGACAATTCTTTACAACTGGCTGATAATTTACGAAACGGACTTATCTCCCTGGGTCATCCTGTGGAGTTTATTTGTTTGGATAACGAAGCTCTTGAACAATTTTTAGAGGAGTATGATCCGGCGAATTACATTGTTTTTAACTGGTGTGAAGGGATCCCGGGCAAACCCAATAGTTATGCATTGGTGGCGCAAATATTGGAAAAAAATGGGTTTGTTTATACCGGCGCCGATGCATTGGCATTGGAATTTAGCCAGGATAAGCGGCAGGTGAAAAAATGCCTCGCCGACCATCATATTCCCACACCCTTTTGGGAAATCTATGAAACAACCCAATCGAATGGATGGAAGCTCTTTCCAGCCATTGTAAAACCAGCCATGGAACATTGCAGTTACGGTATCTCGCCCGAGTCGTTGGTATGGTCACCCGCTGAATTATTGCAGCGCGTGCAGTTCGTTTTGGATACTTTCCATCAACCCGCCCTGGTAGAAGAATTCATCGATGGACGCGAATTCCATGTGACGATAATTGGAAATGGGAAACTGCGAGTGCTGCCCATAGCCGAGATGGACTTCTCTGCATTCTCTCACCCAGAGAACCGCTTGTGCACTTATGATGCTAAATTCGATCCCGCATCGCCTGCATATAATTTGATCGAATTGAAATTGCCGGCGCCTTTATCACCCGAACAGCAAACTGCATTAGAAGCGGTTTCATTGGAGGCATATCGAGTGACTAATTGCCGGGATTACGCCCGCCTGGATATTCGTTTGCGCAATACGACATTCTATGTGTTAGATATCAATCACAACGCCGATTTCAGCCCGGATACCAGTACGGCATTGTCGGCAGAAATTGCCGGCATTCCATATCCGCAATTGGGCAGCCTGATGGTGAATCTGGCAGCCCAGAGGCACCCGGGGTTCAGGGAATTATAGATCGATACAAATTTAATTTTGGGGGAAAAGCTTTCAATGCCACTCACTCGCTGCCACTTATTTTATAAAAAAGGCTGCCTTTTTGGGGCAGCCTTTCCATAATCTTATACCTGATTTTAGTATTCAGGCATGGGTGGTGGAGCCGGTTTTTCTTTTTCCGGAACATCGGTCACCAGTGCTTCGGTGGTGAGGATCATAGCGGCGATAGAAGCCGCGTTTTCCAAAGCACCTTTGGTCACTTTAGCGGGGTCGATCACCCCATCTTTCACCATATCGACATACTTTTCGGAAAGTACATTGAAGCCGATGTTCAAATTCTTCTTTTCTTTCTGCGTGCGGCGAACGGTCTCGAGGATCACTGAGCCATCCTGACCGGCATTTTCGGCAATTTTGCGCAGAGGTACTTCGAGGGCTTTACGGACGATGTTTACGCCGATTTGGGCATCATCGTCGTCCATCTTCATGTCGGAAATCGCACTCATGGCGTTAATCAGCGCTACACCGCCACCGGGTACGATACCTTCTTCTACCGCAGCTCGGGTAGCCGAAAGAGCATCTTCGACACGGTGCTTCTTTTCCTTGAGCTCGGTCTCGGTGGCTGCACCAACGCGGATGATGGCAACGCCGCCGGAGAGTTTCGCCAGACGTTCGTTCAGTTTTTCTCGATCATAATCGCTGGTGCTTTTATCCATCTCGACCCGGATTTGTTCGATTCTGCCTTTGATAGCAGCAGGATCGCCTTTACCACCCACGATGGTGGTGTCGTCTTTGGTGGCGACGACTTTTTCAGCCCTACCCAGGTCGGCAATTGTGGTCGATTCGAGTTTACGCCCGATGTCATCGGAGATAACTGTGGCGCCGGTGAGAACGGCAATATCGCCCAACATAGCTTTGCGGCGGTCGCCAAAACCGGGGGCTTTTACGGCAACTACATTCAACATGCCGCGTAATTTGTTCAATACCAGGGTTGCCAGAGCTTCGCCGTCGATATCTTCGGCAATGATAAGCAGCTCGCGCTTTCCGATTTGTACCAATTTTTCCAAAATTGGGACGATATCGGAAGCTGCCGAAATCTTTTTGTCATGAATCAGCAAATAAGCATCGCTGATGCTGGCTTCCATATGTTCAGGATCAGTGATGAAATAGGGCGAAATATAGCCGCGGTCGAACTGCATACCTTCGACGTACTCGGTTTCGAATTCCAAACCCTTTGATTCTTCGACAGTAATTACGCCATCTTTACCAACTTTATCCATGACCTCAGCGATGAGCTCGCCAATTTGGCGGTCTTGGGCGGAAATGGAGGCAACGTTGGCGATTTCTTCTTTGGTAGTGATTTCAATTGCCTGTTCCGAAATTTTCTCGGAAACTGCTTTGGTGGCTGATTCGATGCCGCGCTTGAGCAGCATTGGATTGAATCCGGCAGCCAGGTTCTTCATACCTTCTGAGACGATCGCGTGCGCCAGAACGGTGGACGTGGTGGTGCCATCGCCGGCGATGTCATTGGTTTTGGTAGCAGCTTCTTTAAGCAATTGAGCGCCCATGTTTTCGAATGGGTCTTCTAATTCGATTTCTTTAGCGACGGTGACACCGTCATGGGTAATGGTTGGAGAACCAAATTTGCGGTCCAGGGCAACATTCCGGCCTTTGGGACCTAAAGTTGTGACGACTGCAGTAGCAAGCACATCCATACCATGCTGCAGGTTGCGGCGTGCTTCTTCTGAGAATACCAGTTGTTTAGCTGTCATAGATAATTTACTCCTTCGAATAATGAATTATTTGTCTTCGACGATAGCTAATAAATCGCTTTCGCGCAGGATGAGCAGTTTCTTGCCATCGATCTTGATTTCGGTGCCTGCGTACTTGGCGAACAGAACGGTATCGCCCTTGGCGACATCCATGGGAATACGTTTCCCTTCATCATCGCGCTCGCCGGGGCCAACAGACAACACGGTGCCTTTTTGAGGCTTTTCCTTGGCTGTTTCAGGAAGCACAATACCGCCGGCAGTGACCTCTTCTTGCTCGATGGGTTCAACTACCACACGGTTGCCGAGGGGTTTTAGGGATATTGACATACCTACCTCCTTGAGGATTGTTTTAATTTATTGAACAGGATTCATGATATCAATTTAGCACTCAACTGTTTAGAGTGCTAACTTGCGGGTGAATAATACCGACATTTTCGCAGAACGTCAAGGGGGAGAAAAAAATGTTAATGAAATTCTGATGTTTGTCAAACATCCAAATGGGATAAAAAAGATCAACCGAATTTTCGCCATCATTTTTGCCAATTCTTAACCCAAATTGTATTTCTTCTTTGGGGTTCGATGATACAATTTACCCTGGATACGACCATGATCGCTGGTAGTCTGGAACGGGATGTGCCCGGCAAGCATTCTTATAATCATGCCCGGTTGGAACCGCGGCGACGTTTCCTTCGCTTCTTAATGCGCTACTTTGCTTTTACGCTGTTAGTAAAATTGGATAAAGTGGAAGGGCTTGAAAACGTCCCCACTCAAGGACCCGCCCTCTTGATGTACAACCACATCGCGTTCATCGATCCGATTTTAATACTCCATGTTTTACCGCGGAATGGCGTCCCTTTGGCTAAAATCGAAGTCTATGATTATCCTGTGGTGGGGATATTTCCCAAGATGTGGGAGGTCATTCCTGTGCGGCGCGAAGAGTTCGATAGACGCGCATTACAAAAAATGCTGGAAGTACTGCGAGCAGGTGAAATCGTACTGGTCGCTCCAGAAGGAACGCGAAGACCACAGCTTTCTTGTGCCAAAGAAGGCATAGCATACATTGCCAGCCGCTACCCTGTTCCCATCATCCCTGTCGCTATTGAAGGAACAGTAGGGTTTCCTGCCTTGCGGTTTTTTAGCTCTCGCTGGCGAGAGCCAGGCGCATATATACGTTTTGGCAAGCCATTTCGTTATCAGGTAGAGTTTCAACACCCAAATCGTGAACAATTACGCCTGATGACCGATGAAGCCATGTACATTTTGGCAGAGATGCTGCCCGAAAATCGGCGAGGTTATTATTCTGATTTATCCAAAGCCACCCGCGATACACTTGAAATAATACCGTAATATTGGCGGATATAATATACAAGGTAGCCATTACATCAGCGAAATGTCAATCATCATCACTCTGCTTTCTTCTCCCGGATATATCAACCTGCCGCAGGATATGTGGGCAAAAATCCTGACCGGATTGATATGGCTGTTTATCTTGGGGGTCGAAGCCCGCTTGCTGATGAAAAATTGGAGCTCCAATCGCCATGGGGGTAAATACTCATGGTTTTTATGGGTGCTATTGGCGATTGCGGTTCCCCTGACCAGTTTGTTTATTGGCATACGCCTACCTGCTATCACCGGATTACCTTCTCCACTGGTTTCGGTTAATACTACCGGTTCAGCGTTGATGATCTTTTCCTTCTTGCCCTGGATGTTAGCTGGCGGATTATTTGGTGCCCCTTCGGCAGCCATCCTGGCGGGATTTTCGGGGTTGGTATTGGCTTTTTGGGATACGCACTCACCCTTTACGCCCTTGATTTTTATTCTGCTTGCTATTCTCTACAGTGCGGCAATCAATCAGCGTTATCGTACATTTTTCTACAAAGCCATTCGCCATCCCATGGTGATCATAGTGCTGCTTTCTTTTGTATATGTAGCAGCAATCTTTATCGAAACTATCTTTACCTCGAGCGGTTTTATAGTCAGCCGTTTGGATTATGCCTTTAGTCAGATTGGGCAGATATTTCTAAATTATGCCGGTTGCGCATTGGTAGGGGGCATTTTTGCAGAAGCGTTTGCCCTTACCATGCCATTATCCTGGGGTAGTCACGGCGCCCTGCTGCCCTCGCCGGCAGAAAAGAGCATCGAGGGGCGTTTCCTTTATTCGATAGCACCGATTGCTTTGGTTTTGATTTTGGTGCAAATGGTGGTTGCCTGGGTTGTGGCAGAGCAGGCTGCCCGTCAAATGCTGCACCAGCGATTAGCAAGTACTGCCCAGGTGACCACTGAAAGTCTTCCTTTTTTCCTCGAAACCGGGCAGTCGATCATTGCCCAATTGGCTCTCAATCCGGCTTTGCTCGATTCAACGCCGGATGAACTTACCGAGACCCTGCGCCAATACCTGCGTACCATTCCTTTTTACAACCAGGTCTATGTTTTGGATGCTCAAGGAAAATCGAAGGCTGGATATCCTGAAAAAGTTTATTATCGGAATCCTGCACCGGCTGATGAACAAGCAGGAATAAAACGGGCTTTGAGCGGCATCCCCTACCAGATGTATCCCCTGCCCCCCGAAAAAGGGCAGACGGCAGCTCAGGTGTCGTATATTGCCGCGATATTCGATGCTGCCGGCAATGTGACGGGGGTGTTGATTGGGCATACTGAGCTGGCAACCAACCCTTTTACCCAACCGGTGATGAGCAGTTTGAATAATCTGAGTGAAATCCAGGGGCAGGGGATGTTGCTCGATGAATATGGTCGTATTCTTTATCACCCCAATCCAGACTTGTTGATGAAGGTCTATACCGGTCGAGTGGGTCAAACGCCCTTATTTTATGATGAGACATCAGCGGATGGAATGCGTAATTTGGTGTATTACCAGCCAGCCGAAGGTACTCCCTGGTCGGTGGTTCTGTCGGTTCCTGCCCGAAATGCCCAACAACTGGCATTAGATATCGCCGCCCCCTTGCTGGGAGTCATCTTATTCTTGTCCCTTATAGTATGTCTCTTGCTGCATCTAAGCACACGCCAGGTAGCTCGCTCGCTAAATAATTTGGCTGACGAAGCTACCAATATTTCGCAAGGCGAATTGGACCGGCCTATTCAGTTGGGGCGTGAAGACGAAGTGGGAAGGCTGCGGAATGCCTTTGAACAGATGCGGTTGAGCTTGAAAGCCCGCTTGGGAGAGCTGAACCGATTATTGTTGGTTAGCCAGGGCGTGGCTTCTAGTTTGGATATTTCGCAGGCAGTGCAACCTGTATTGGAAGCTGCCTTATCCACCGGCGCCTGTTCGGCAAGGGTAGTGCTGCTGCCCTCGGTGATACCCGAATTAGAGGGGGACGGACAAAGCGCTTTGAAATATTCCCTGGGTCCAGCCGGCGAAGCCTATGAACTTTTGGATGATCAAATCCTGGAGATCGTCCGCCAACAGGATCGTGTTACCCTGACTAACTTGTACCGCCCGCGGCTATTGCAATTTCCACCTACGTTTGTTCCCCCCGCGGCTTTATTAGCGGTGGCTTTGCGGCAAGAGAATACCTATTATGGGGCATTATGGGTAGCTTTCGATCAAGCCCATAATTTCTCCTGGGAAGAAGTTCACTTTTTCATTACACTGGCAGGATATGCAGCCTTGGCTGCATCCAATGCACGCCTATTTTTAAGCGCCGAAGTGGGCAAGCAGCGTTTGGAAGCCATTTTGAATTCCACACCCGACCCGGTGCTGGTGACCGATCAAAAAGGTCGCCTGCTTTTGGCTAATCCAGCGACTTGGAAAGCCCTGGGTTATGGCATGGAATGGGAACAAGGGCAGCCAATCGAAAGAGTAGTCTCCCAGCCCGAATTGCTTCAATTGATGCTCTATTCGACTTCCGATGAGCCCCATCCGGTGGAAGTTGTCTTACCAGATGGCAAAATATACTCTGCCACCGTATCCAATGTGCTGGCAGAAGGCAGCTCGGTCGGCCGGGTTTGCGTCATGCGCGATGTTTCCCGTTTCAAAGATCTGGATGCATTGAAATCGGAATTCGTGGCGACGGTCAGTCACGACCTGCGTTCCCCATTGACCCTGATGCGCGGCTATACCACCATGCTCGAACTGGTAGGGCAGCTAAATGAGCAGCAGATAGGCTACGTCCATAAAATTCTAGGCAGTGTGGAAAACATGTCGCGCCTGGTGAACAATCTGTTGGATTTAGGCAGAATAGAAGCCGGAATCGGTCTGCGCCTGGAACAGGTATCGGTGCCGGAAATTGTGGAAAATGTGGTCAACAACCTGCAACTGATGGCTTCGCAGCAAAAGGTCGAAATGGGTGTGGATATGGATAAGAGTGCATTGCCCTCCTTAGAAGCTGACCCAGCCTTACTGCAACAAGCATTGCTCAACCTGGTAGATAACGCAATCAAGTACACCGAAAGTGGGGGCAGCATTCAGATTAAAGTACGCGTAGGGGATAACCGCATGGTGTTCGAAGTGAGTGATACCGGGGTAGGAATATCACCGGTTGACCAGGTTCATTTATTCGAAAAATTCTATCGGGGTATAAAAATCGGTTCACACCAGGCGCGTGGTTCGGGATTGGGTTTGGCTATTGTAAAATCCATTGTTGACCGTCATAATGGGCAGGTATGGGTGGAAAGCCAGCTTGGCAAGGGTAGCACTTTCTTCATGAGTTTCCCGCTCAAGCAGCCAAAGCAGGAATAATAAAGCTATCAGTAATTGATCGGTAATGAACTTTATGGATATCGATAATTTTCGCTTGACGAATCGCGCCTATTCCTGATAAAATAACCCAGCATGCAAAAAAAATAATGACTTTGCGCCGGATGAGCGCTTGAGAAAAATTCTCATGCGCTTGTCTTTGTTTGTCTATGGGTGCGAATT
>JBDKUB010000316.1:0-5544 GCA_039679915.1 Anaerolineaceae bacterium | reverse complement strand
GCTTCGGAGGGATTGCTCACCTCCGCCATGCCACCTTCACCCATTTCGAATACACCCACTTCTGAGGTAGCGCCAAAGCGATTTTTGACCGAGCGCAACAACCGGTATGATTGAAAGCGGTCGCCTTCGAGATAGAGCACTGTGTCGACGATATGCTCCAGCACCCGCGGTCCGGCGATAGCACCATCCTTGGTCACATGCCCGATAAGAAAGACAGCGATACCGCTGGATTTGGCTAATTCCCGCAGGCGGGAAGCGCATTCACGCACCTGTGATACCGAACCAGCCGATGATTCCAGCTCCGGCAGGGTCATGGTTTGAATGGAATCGATGATCATCAATTGTGGCTTGATTTGAGTTACGTGCTCCAGGATGGATTCCAATCCGGTCTCGGTGACCAGAAACAGGTCGTTAGGGAGAGGGGCTGCTTCTTTGTGACTCCCACGCAACAAACGCCCGGCGCGCATTTTGATTTGGCGCTCGGATTCTTCACCAGAGACATATAACACAGGTGATTGGCGCGCCATCTCCAGGGCTACTTGCAGCAAGAGGGTGGATTTGCCGATGCCCGGGTCGCCGCCGATAAGCACGATGGAGCCTGGCACAATCCCACCGCCCAGCACCCGTGCAAATTCATTGATGGGCAGCGGCAAGCGTTCTTCCACATTGCCGCTGATTTCAGAGAGGCGCTGAGGAGTCGAATGCCCGGCTTGAATGCGGGGATGGCGAGATGTTGCCGGGGCGGCAATGACTTCTTCCACCATGGAATTCCAGGCGCCGCACTGTGGGCAGCGTCCCATAGAACGGGCGGCGGTGCGTCCGCATTGCTGGCATACATACTGGGTGCGTGTTTTGGACATTAAGCTGCTCGATTAAATCGTAAAAATGCAGGAAAGATCGATATATACTGATGTAATATTTGCAATGATAATTTCTGATAATGCAATGCTTGTTATTATATCTTGTAATATCATATCCGGTTTATGGATATCGTCAGATGAATTTCTAATCGGAAATAATTTCGTTTAATCCATCGATTAGTTGATCCAAAATTTCTGGTGATAATCGTCCTATATTATTACCCAACCTTTCAATTGAAAGCGTTCGAACCTGACTAATCTTCACCCAAGATTGTTTGGGTAAATTAGAAGCTGAGGGAATCTCACAAGTGAGCGGAAAACCGGCTCGGGGTTCCTGGCTGGTAATAGCCATAGCGATTACCGTGCCTGAACGCTCATTGAACACATCATGGCTGATTATCACGATTGGCCGGAAACCCGCTTGTTCTTGACCTTTTACCGGATTAAGGTCAGCCCAATAAATATCACCTCTTAGTATTCGGGCCATTCAATTTCCCCCAAAAGATGCTCTTCAGATAATTGTTGTTCCTCATATGGAATTAATTTTGCGCATTCGCGCGTCAATCGCGTTCGGTCCAGACGTTGTAATTTTTCGGTAACTGCTTCCTGAAAAGCCTTACTTCGATTGGGGAAACGCTTTTCAGCAACCAATTTATCGATTCGAGATAAAAGCTGCTGGTCGATAGTTATAGCTATTTTTTCTGTTGTCATTTTCTGTCTCCGGTATGATATTATATCATACCTGAATTATAAATCTATGATTATGAGGTAATTATGGCTGGGTGAATTCCAGGCGCCACACCCCCCATTGCTGATTGCCACCGGTGGTATCACAATAGGTGGCTGTTAAATCCGAAACTGGCTGTCCTCCTTGTGCCAGTTTCAAGGTATAAGTTACATCGGGGGTCATGGTGTAATCGGCGTAACCCATGCCCAATTCGGGTTTAAGCCCGGTGAAAAAGTGATTTTCTCCACCCTCCCAGGTAATCATAATCTCGATTCCTGATGCAGGCTGTCCGGTTGCATCCAGGGCAATGACTTGGATCAGCGGTGCTCCATAATCTTCATCGCACACCAATTGGCGACTTTTCAACATAAAGGGAGCGCCCACTGTAGCAGTTGGAGCAGTCTCGGCCGTGCCGGTCGAAATCGTGGGAGAAATCGATTGAGGCGTGCTCAGAGAAAAGACTGTTTCCAGCGGCAGAGGTGTTGCAGAAATCGGCAAATGGCTTTCTGGGGTCTGGTTCGCGGGCAAGACGATTGAGGTGGGCTGAACAGGCTGGGACGCTTCGTTCAGAGATTGATTGAGCGCCATGGCTAAAATTCCCAAAGCCCGCGCTTCTTCTGGGGAGTCGCCCTGTGCCATGCTGTGTTGAGCCTGCTCTGCCACCGAGCGATAGATATCGGGGTCCTTTAATAAAGCCAGGCGGGCTTTGGCACGTACCAGGTCATTATTGGACATATAAGCTGCGGCGATGAGAGCGCGGTATTTAGCTTTATATTCATCGTCCAAAGTGGAAGGAGCTGTGTTGATATAGCGTACCGGCTGCACCAGCCAGGCAAACAACAAGCCGGTAATGCCGCCCAGCACTAAACCGGTGAGCAGGTACCATGGACCGCGGTTGTCCTTCATGGTGTATCTGCCTCCGCCAGCGGGTACCAGGCTTTGAGAGCTTCTTCCAAATTGCGCATCAGCGCCAAATCTGCATCAGCATAGCTCTGCTCTTCGGCAAATAACACAGCCCGATGAACGATTTCGGTGGGGTTCGATGAGCCCAATAACGCTATCCGTTCCACAGCCAGGGGGAGATCCGCTTCGCTTTGATAAGCTTCAGCCACCATCAAAACATAATCGCTTTTATAATCGATCCGCAGAGTCTCTGGCGAGGTATCCACATACTTAATAGGATTGATGACCCACCCATAGAGCAGACCCAATGCGGCGCCTATTCCCATTGAAATGATGAATCCAATCCAGCGCGCCATACCCGTTATTGTGCCACAGGTAAGCAGGGAGGGCAAGGGGCATTTAAAGATAAGGTCTCATGATATAATTTTTTATCTTAAAAAATAAATTAATCGAAGCAGAAGGATGCATTATCAGCTTACTTTTATTACAACCTTATTTACTATTTTTCATTCGAAAATACTGACAAGTCCATCATGAAACGTAAAGATTTATGGGTCCCTCACAGCTTGCGCTCTATTATCCGTTTTTTGTTTAATGTATTAACCAAAGTCGAAGTAAGCGGTGTAGATAGAGTTCCCTCGACCGGGGGCTGCATCATTGCCGTAAATCACCTGAGCCGTTTAGATGCCGGGGTGGTATTTGCATTTGCCAATCGGGATGACTTGACTGCCCTTGTGGCGGATAAGTATTTAAAGGTTTTTTGGATTCGCTGGTTGATCAATCGTGTGCATGGTATTTGGCTGAATCGGGAAGAGCTCGATGTGCATGCGATGCGTGCAGCCCTTGAATATCTGGTCTCGGGAGGTGCCTTGGGTATTGCGCCAGAAGGAACACGCAGCCGCACCGGCAAGCTGATTCAAGCCAAACCGGGAGTGGCCTATTTGGCTGATAAAGCCCGCGTGCCGGTAGTTCCGGCAGCCGTATATGGCAGTGAAGATGCCATGTATAAACTGCGCCATCTGCGCCGTCCGCACATTGTCTTGTCTATCGGCAAACCTTTGGTTTTTCCGCCGGTCGATCGTCAAAACCGAGCCGAGCAATTAGCGAAAAACACCGACGAAATCATGTGTGCAATTGCCGCTATGTTACCGCCTGCATATCGCGGCGCTTATGCTGGTCATCCCCGTCTGCAAGCCTTATTGGCAAACGCCGTTAACGGAAGATGATGTTTCCACCGAGGTAAGTCGCTGTTGGGAGGATGTATGTCAGAAAATAATAACCTGACCCACACTTTGCTATCAGAAATTTCCCGCCTCAAAGAAGAAAATGCTGACCTGCGTGATGAACTATTGAGTCTACGCCAGGTAATCCATTCCTTGATCAAATTACTGCAAAACCTAGAAACGACCACCCCCAACACGAATCCTCATTTATTGTTGAATAATATCCTCACTGCGGCATTAAAAGCCGTCGATTCCCGCGATGGCTCATTGTTGCTTTTGGATGAAGAAAAAAACGAGCTGGTATTCGCACATGTCATCGGCGCCAGCAAGGATAAGCTGAGCGGATACCGCCTACCTACCGGAGATGGAATTGCCGGATGGGTAGCGTTGAACCGTAAACCCATGCTCGTCCCAGATGTTCGTTTTGAGCCGCTTTTTACACCCCAAGTTGACCAGGTCACCGGTTTCCAAACCATTTCCATTATGTGTGTGCCAATGATCTACAAAGACCGCCTGGTCGGTGTGATCGAAGTAGTCAACACCACCAGCGGGAAACCTTTCGAAGAAACCGACCTAGATATTTTATTGCTGGTAGCTCATCTGGCAACCCAATTGATTCTGCGGGCAGAAGGAAAGCTATAACCCTTGCTCTTGACAGAAGCACTTTTTTGACGATAATTAGAGCTACAATCCGCCAATAAAGGCAATGACAGAGGAAAGTATGCCAGGTAGGTCCGATTGGACCTGACCACACCAACAGGGAGGCGCTGGGCACAGACTGAAACCCGCACCCGGTGAAGACTGGCAGAAGTTCCCTCTCGAGCTGCTCGGGTGAATAGTCTTGATTGGCTTATTAGTCCGAGACGCATCCTGTGCGTTATCATGGGAGTCAATCGTTGGCAACAACTGTTGACGCTAAGCGGCCTGTTTATCAGGCAACTTGGGTGGTACCGCGGGTAACACATCCCGTCCCTTGTAGGGCGGGATTTTTTTATTAAGCTATCAAGCCGTTAAGTCATTTGGAATTAGACTCGGTTTTTAGGCTGGTAAAATCCTAATTGCACATTATCTAATGGCTTGATAACCCGACAACTGGAGGTTTTATGCTAGCTGATTTGGAACGAATCGAAAAGAACGCCCTGGCATCACTGGAGGCAGCCAAAGATGAAGCCAGCCTTGCAGAATGGCATGTTGCTCATTTGGGGCGCAGCGCACCGCTCATGCAGGTATTCGACCAATTGGGGCAAATCGCAAAAGAGGAACGTCCCACAATTGGAAAGCGCGCCAATGAAATCAAACGTGCATTGGAAGCAGCCGAGGCTGAGCGGGCTGGTCAATTGCGTCAAGCTGCAATAAATCAAGCGCTACAAGCAGAACGCCTGGATGTCACCATGCCGGGTAGGCCAGTGCAACGCGGCAGATTACATCCCGCTACACAGATTCTGCGCAAAATATCCGGCGTCTTTGCTGAAATGGGCTTTCAAGTATACCGCTCGCATGATGTAGAAACAGACGAGTATAATTTTCAACTGCTCAATTTTCCGCCCCACCACCCTGCCCGTGAGATGCAGGATTCCTTTTATATCGCCGGAGATTATCCTGAGGACAACCCCTTATTACTGCGCACCCACACTTCCCCGGGGCAGGTGCGCTCGATGCGCGAGTTTTCAGCTACAAACCCGCAAAACCCGCCTCCCATTCGCATTATTCTTCCCGGTATGTGCTATCGTTATGAACAGATAACTGCTCGCTCGGAAATCCAATTCAACCAGGTGGAGGGCTTGGCAGTAGGCGAACACATCACCTTCAGCGACCTGAAAGGCACATTGAC
>JBDKUB010000341.1:0-2556 GCA_039679915.1 Anaerolineaceae bacterium | reverse complement strand
CTGCCGCCATCCATCCCGGCATCTGCTCGATCGATGGAGTATCCCCCAATACTGGAAAGCAGAGCGAGGCTGCAAAAAGCAACGATTTCGACAGCAAATACCCGCCCCCAGGCAAAAGTAATCAATGACAACGTATCATGACGCAACAGGAGGACGCTCAGCATGACACCCCCAGCCGCGATCCATAAACTTCCCCAGCCCAACCATAATCTAAGAAAATGTGCCCAGCGCTCCAATACCCCGCCGGTTAAACCTGGTAGCAACAATGCCAAAATCGACATCAATCCGAATGCCAACGCCAGCACTCCCCCCACATCCCAACCATAATGTTTGATATACCCCACCAGACGGATGCTCAGAGAGAATTGATCGGTAGGAGTATTCTCTTCATTGGTTAGAGAATATGAACCTTTAGCGGGATTTACTTGCGGTGTCGGGTGGTTCATGTAAACAACTACTTATCTTTCTTTTCTCTCGAAGCCATATAAATGCCTGTTAAAATAAGTATAGCACCAAAAATCTTCAACTCGCCAGGCGTTTCGCTTAACAGGAAATAAGCTAGGATGGTCGAACCGACCGGTTCTCCAAGCAATGCAATGGACACATAAGCAGCAGACATATAGCGCAGTGCCCAATTGATCGTCGAATGGCCTATTAACTGTGGAATAATGGCTAACAAGATCATCCATAAATAGGTATTTGCAGAAAAAGAAAAAAGGTGGTAACCAGCCACACCCACCATTAGCAGTAACACCACCGATGCTATACCATAGACGATAAAGATATAGCCTACCAAAGACATTTTTGCTCGCAAGCGTCTGCCAATTAACATATAACAAGCTGCGGTAATGGCGCCAATTACCGCCAGCATATCGCCCCAAATAGCAGTTCCGCCGATGAATTCAGTTAATGGCGGGCATACCCATTCGAAAGCTTGTATCTGACACGCATCACTCAAACCAATAATTACACCCCCCATTAGGGCAATCAGCATTCCCCACATTACAAATCGGGAAACCGACTCTTTTATAGTAAATGGAGATAATAAAGCCACCCATAATGGAATGGTGGACACAAACACTGCCGAACTGGCTACCGTCGTATATTCGAGGGATGTAATCCAAAACGCAAAATGCAACGCGAGAAATATCCCGGAAATAAACGACATCCCCAATTCTTGTGCAGACAATTGGCGAATTTCTCGACGATATTTTATAAGAGCTAGTGGGGAAATAAGGATTGTAGCGATTGAGAGACGATAGGCTGCAATGACTAAAGATGGCGCTTCTTCTTGAGCGAAACGGATAAATATTGAAGCTGTGGAAACTGCCATAACGCCGAAAGCCAATCCCAACCACGGAGAGATAGAAATTCGGCCAGGGTTAGTGTTCATCGTTTGGTTTTTTAATATGCCAAATGACCTTTCCTAGAATGTTCTTTCTGCTTATTGCACCAAATCGGCGGCTGTCGACACTGTTTTCGTGATTGCCAACGACGAATATTTTATCCTCATGTTCCGATATCTGGTCTACTTTTTTGATTAATTGGCCATAGACAGGGTGTTCGAACACCACGACATCACCCACATGGATTTTTAATAAAATAATAGGGATTTTGGCGATTAGCACAAAATCCCCATCGTTATACTCGGGCGACAGGCTATCACCTGCAACCTTAATAATGCGGAACATTATAAATTGGGGTACACCAATTCAAGTGCGGGGCCATAAGGCGCCTTGGCGCGCTTCGTGGTAATCCCTTTAGTATCCCAAAATATTTCTGCAAATTGGTTGATGGCTTCGACAAATTGGACTGCCGAATCGCGGTCGACTGATTGGCGGACTTTCGAACCAAGCTGCATTATCTTATGAACCAGTGAAGGAATTTCTGGGTGCTTTTCGAGGTGCGGCGCTTTGATGTAATCACCCCAAATTACACGAATTTCATGTTTGGCTTTTTCAGCATGTTCTTCCTTGACCGCAATGTAACGAGAAAGTGAATTAATATATTCAGCATTCTTTTCGGTATGCTTACTCTCCAGGTCAGTAATCAAATCGATCATTCTGACAGTCGTTAAGGCTGCAATTTGAGCTGTGATTGGATCATAGATGCCGCAGGGGATGTCACAATGTGCTTTGGCAGTATCAAATTCAAACTGTTTATCGAGATTTTGCAACAACTGATAAAACATAATTTGCCTCCGTTTGTAATTATTGATTATTTGGGTATTTTTTATTTGATTTTCCTGACAAAAATAATAATAATTAATAAGACCCGCTTTGTCAAGTTTTTACCCGAATATTAATAAAACTCAAATAAAATTTTTTCGAACTGATAGAAATACTCATCGAAAAAAAGAAAAATGGTAAATTTGGTTTGTCCCAAATCCTTTTTCCCAATCCTTAGCGCCCTCGTTACCGGCTACGCCGTACTTTCCCTCGCTGCGGAGGAGCATCTAAGGGGGAGCCTTGAGGACCCACGGCACGATACGCAAGTGAATAAAGCGATATCAACACCGCAAAGCCCAGCATGGCTAAAACAAACGCGACGATTAAA
>JBDKUB010000333.1:0-3806 GCA_039679915.1 Anaerolineaceae bacterium | reverse complement strand
TTCGTCGCCACTATGACTTGGCTTTAAATGTGCCGGGTGCCGAAATGCGGTTGCCGGCTTTACCTCAAATTAGATTTGGTTGGCGGTTGGTGTCGGGTCTAATGGTTGTGTCATTATCGATTTTGCTTTACTATCTATGGACATTACCCACATTCCAGGTGAGTGAGATACAGGTTTCGGGTTTAACTCGTTTAAACATGCGCGATGTCAATACGGTGCTCAATATTAACAACCAACCCATTTTTGCATTGGATGCCGATAAAATGAAACAAAAAATATCCAATGCTTTTCCTGAATTTTCAAAGGTCGATGTAAAACTAGGCTTACCCAATGTTGTTCAGGTGGATGTTGTCGAGCGGTTGCCTTTATTGAAATGGCATCAGGAAGGGCGAACCGTGCTGGTCGATGCCAATGGTTTTTCTTTTCCGGAGAGGGCGCTTGAGGAAAGCGGACCTGCAATTACAGTAGAGGCTACGAGCGCACCACCGGCCGTCCCAGTTGCGGAAATCAAAGAAGGTTCGATGCAAGATTTATCGGTCGATATGGTGTCGGCAATCCTCTCGATTAGTGCTCAAGTGCCGCAGGGTGCTACTTTGATCTATGATTCCCAACATGGCTTAGGTTGGCGAGAGAGCCGTGGATGGGCTGTTTATTTTGGGGATGCGCGAGACATCGATATGAAGCTGAATGTCTACAAAGCGATTTTAAAAAAGTTGAAAAAGGAAGGGATAACCCCTGCTTTGATCAGTGTGGAATACTTGCACGCCCCGTATTATCGTTTGGAGCAATGATAAGATGGATCAGCCAATTGTTGTGGGCATAGATGTAGGGACAACCAAAATTTGCACCCTGGTGGGCAGGGAAGAGGAACCGGGGCAGATTCGCATAATCGGCGTCGGGATTGAACCATCCGCAGGTATACGCAAAGGTGTTGTGGTAGATTTGGCGGCTGCTTCCCAGGCTGTTTCGCGTTCGATCGAAAAAGCGGAACATACTTCGGGATTGGAGATCACCTCCGCTTTGGTGAGTTTGGCAGGCTCACAGGTTTCTTCTGTCAACAGCCGCGGCGCGGTGGGAGTGACGGGTCAAGTTATCGACCAGGATGATGTTGCCCGAGCAGTGGAATCCGCCCGGGCTGTCGCAATCCCTCACAACCGCGAAATCATCCATGTGATCCAGCGCGGATTCAATGTGGATGGCCAGGAAGGCATTCGTATGCCGATTGGAATGCATGGCTATCGTCTCGAGGTGGAAACGCACATTATTACAGCATCGGCTGCCTCCGTGGAAAATTTGCGGCAATGTGTGGGGGCTTCCGGTGTAGAAATTTCACAATTTGTACTGAATCCATTGGCTTCCGCCGAAGTTGTATTGAGCGAAACCGAACGGCAGATGGGGGTGGTGGTATGCGACATTGGCGGCGGCACATCGGATATGGCAATTTACATCGACGGCGATGTATGGCACACTTCGGTTCTTGCGGTAGGCGGCAATCACATAACCTCAGATATCGCCCATGGTTTACGATTGCCGATGTCTCAAGCTGAAGAAATCAAAATCCAGCATGGTCATGCGATTCAAGCAGAAGTGGATAATCAGGAATTCTTTAAGGTCAAGCCCTTTGGAGAAGAGCAAGCAGTTCAGATAAGCCGGCAAGAATTAGCCATGATCATCGAAGCCAGGGTAGAAGAAATTATCGGAATGGTGCTGCAGGAGATCAAACGTTCTGGATATGATGGGTTGCTACCGGCTGGAATGGTGTTAACCGGTGGGACGAGTTTATTACCCGGTATTCGAGTTCTGGCAAGCCGTGTGTTAGGTGTGCCGGTTCGAATTGCCCAGCCGCAACAATTAATCGGTATGACCGATAAACTATTCTCTCCCGCCTATTCGACCAGTGTTGGCTTATTGAAATGGGCTATTCTCATGAGCGAATTTGCTCCCCAAGGCGGGAGTCGCCGCGTCGGAACCTCTGTTCAAGGGCAAACAATGATCAATTGGGAAAGTATTAAAAATTTTCTCAGACGAATGCTGCCTTGAGAAAATTTATAGATATTATGTATTTGATTGAATAAAGAGATGGCTCTATCTGTTGCTTCATCAAACAAATCGATTTTATTTTTGAGGAGGATGTATTCATGAGTACAACAACCAATCAACCCAACCAGTTCGAATCATTCGCCCGAATCAAGGTCGTCGGAGTGGGGGGCGGCGGCTGCAATGCAGTCGACCGTATGATCGATGAAGGTTTGCAAGGGGTCGAATTTGTAGCGATCAACACCGACGCCCAAGCCTTGATGCTCTCTAAAGCGACGACCCGAGTGAGAATTGGGGAGAAATTAACCCGAGGATTAGGCTCGGGAGGTGATCCTGAAATTGGGCGTAGGGCAGCGGAAGAATCACAGGAAGAGCTTTATTCTGTGTTCAAAGGCGCTGATATGGTTTTCATCACAGGTGGCATGGGGGGTGGAACAGGCACCGGCGCCGCTCCGATAGTTGCCCAGATCGCCAGGGAAGTCGGCGCTTTGACGATTGGTGTGGTCACCCGACCGTTTACATTCGAAGGGAATCGCCGCATCCAAACCGCGGAAGCCGGTATTGCTAAATTCAAAGAACAAGCCGATACATTGATCGTCATTCCGAATGACCGGTTGCTGCAAATTGTGGATAAACACTCCAATTTACAGCAGGCATTCAGGAAAGCGGATGATGTCCTCCGCCAGGGCGTGCAAGGTATTTCTGAATTGATCACCGTACCTGGATTGATCAATCTAGACTTTGCCGATGTTCGCACCATTATGTCTGAAGGTGGCGCAGCATTGATGGCAGTAGGGACGGGTAAGGGCGAAGAAGGCGCCCGCTTGGCGGCTGAGGCGGCTGTTTCCAGTGAGTTATTGGATATCACAATTGACGGGGCGCGCGGCATTTTGTTCAACGTGACCGGCGGTCCGGAATTAACCCTCTTCGATGTCAATCAGGCGGCTGCCATCATCAAAGAGACAGCGCACCCGGATGTCAATCTCATCTTTGGTGCGGTTATCGATCCTAACATGAAAGATGAAGTGCGCATTACCGTAATTGCCACCGGATTCGAGCGAACTAATATGCCCCGCCGCGTAGTCGAATCTACGACAAAGGAGCACAAAGAACGTCCTACCCCGATCAATTTGAATGTGAACCAGCCGGTGGTAAAGGATTTCCAACCGCGCGCATTTAATACTGAAGATTTGGATATACCAACCTTCTTACGTAATCGAAATCGATAGGATAGATCAAGGTATTGAGATAGTCGAATTTTTACAAGAAGCATTACAGGTGCACAATGAGAGGCAAACTTTATCGTTGGATTGCCGCTCGTGGGCAACCCTCAACATATCAAATTATTGGGCATATGGGTAATCGCAGGCCTCCTCCTCCCTGCCGATGCTCTATGCTCATCCGTCCTTTTTCCTTTCCGTAAACTGCCTTCGCATGGAGAGGTAAGGATTATGAATGTGCGGCGTAAACAAAAAGGCAACAGGGTTACGTCGCACATTCTTTATTTAAGGAAATGTTCAAAATATTTTAATATTAATAAATCACTGAAAGGCTTGCATTCTTGAAAGTCTTATGCTAGAATTCGGACGTACTTCCTCCCAGATTTGTGCAAATATTAATCAATACCCGCCACCTATAGTGGTTACAAATGTTCTATTATGCGCTGTCCTTATTGTAAACACTTTGATTCTAAAGTAATCGATTCGTACCATGATGCCAAGGGGGGTGTTCGTCGCCGTCTGGAATGTGATCGCTGTGGTCAACGTTTT
>JBDKUB010000224.1:0-2262 GCA_039679915.1 Anaerolineaceae bacterium | reverse complement strand
GGTGGCCACTATTACCTGCCATTATATATGCACGAACAAATACAGAACGTGGTCGAATAATAGATAGTAATTACTTACTATCTACCTGACAGTTTGCGAGTTGTCATTGCGAAAGAGCGAAGCGAATGAAGCAATCTTTCTAAAGCATATCATTTTCTTTGATTTAAAGTTTGCTTCGGGGCAAAAAACGCCCCTCGCAATGACGGATGATTAAAACTGTCGGGTGAGTAGATTACTTACCCCTTCCCCTTTTGTATAATCATTAGGGGAAGGGGTCAACATCAAAAAGAAAGAAGAATTATGTCAAAATTACAAACCCTATCTGAGGCAATAAAGAAGAATGTATTTGATGGTGATCATGTCTATGCAGCCGGTTTCACGCATTTGATTCCCTTTGCAGCCGGTCATGAGATCATCCGCCAGGGAAGAAGGAATCTAACCCTATCCCGCGCTACTCCCGATTTGATTTATGATCAAATGGTGGCTGCCGGGTGTGCTAAAAAGGTAATATTTTCCTATATGGGTAACCCGGGAGTAGGTTCATTGCGTTATGTGCGCAGTGAAATCGAAGCAGGCAGATTAGAATGGGAAGAATATTCCCATTTCAGCATGATTTCGAGATTACAAGCCGGCGCTACAGGGTTGCCTTTCATGCCGATGAATCCCACTGCGGCTGGCGATTTGGAAAAGGTCAATCCGAATTATCGAAAAGTTATCGACCCTTATACCAAGGGAGAAGTCGTGGTTGTGCCTCCCCTGAAACCTGATGTTGCGATTGTGCATGTACAAAGAGCGGATGCAGAAGGGAATGCCCAAATTTGGGGGATTATCGGCGAACAAAAAGAAGCTGCCTTTGCTGCTGAGCGGGTGATATTGACGGCTGAAGAAATCGTCGACGAAGCCATTATTCGCTCTGATCCTAATCGCACCATCATTCCCGGATTTATTGTGGATGCGGTTTGTCATGTTCCGTATTGCGCTCATCCTTCCTATACACAAGGATACTACGACCGAGATAATGCATTTTATTTAGCCTGGGATGAAATCAGCAAGACTCCGCAAGCTGTTAAAGATTATCTGGATGAGTGGGTGTTTGGTGTGGCTGATCGGACTGAATATTGGCAGAAATTAGGCGATGAGGTTCACGATCGCTTGAAAGTAGCCAGCCGCCCGAGTGCAACCGTAGATTATGGATATTATTAGAAAAGACAATACTAAAAGATTATGAAAGATATCACTTACACTTCCTCTGAACTTTTGACGATCAACGCTGCCCGGCTGTTGAGGGATGGCGATGTTGTTTTTGTGGGTGTGGGATTGCCCAATCTAGCATGTAATTTAGCGCGGCGCACCCATGCACCTAACCTGGTCATGATCTATGAAGCGGGCGTGATTGGCGCGCAACCGGCACGCTTACCCCTATCCATTGGTGATCCCACATTGGTTAGCGGGGCGCTCTCTGTTTGCAGTATGTACGATATATTTGCGTTTTATCTGCAGCGGGGCAATGTCGATGTGGGTTTCTTAGGCGGAGCGCAAATCGATCGTTTTGGGAATATCAATGCCACTACGATTGGAGATTACTATCATCCTAAAGTGCGTTTACCCGGTTCCGGTGGATCGATGGAAATTGCTGCCTGGGCAAATCGGTGTTACATTATCACCCCCCACCAAAAGCGGCGCTTTCCGGAAAAAGTAGATTTTCGCACCTCCGCCGGATTTCTAGGGGGACGCGCCGAACGCGAAGCTGCCCATTTGAGAGGCGCCGGCCCTCTGGCGGTTGTGACAAATCTGGGCATTATGGAACCTGATGAAAATGGCGAGTTGATTTTAACTGCTTTGCACCCAGGCGCAACTGTAGAGCAAGCTCGTGAAAACACCGGTTGGGAATTAAAAGTTGCCTCTAATCTGAAAACCACATCTCCTTTAACAACTGAAGAATTGAATATTCTGCGGAATGACCTGGATCCAGATGGAATTTACCTCAAGGGAGGTGAATAACTATCCCATCATCCACCTCTCGCTCTCTCATAAGCCGAATATTCATCTCACCTGACGAACCCCGTTTGCGTGCTGGGTGGCGACTTTTAACCCAAAGCATATTGTTCTATGGAATGTGGTTGATTTTTGAGCTGTTACTGATTCTCTATCAGGGCAGTAGTTACAGTGGTTTTTCTTTACTCAATCAAGTGACGTCATTCCTGGCCATAACGCTATCAGTGTTCATTTCGCGCAAACTTCTTGACCGGCGATCGATAAAAA
>JBDKUB010000168.1:0-3151 GCA_039679915.1 Anaerolineaceae bacterium | reverse complement strand
CATTCTTGATATGGTGTTGCAGGTTAGGTAATCCTTTGCTTAACAACTCCAGGTTCTCATCAGTATAAGCTGGGTCAAGTGGCTTACCAGCCACAACAGTCGGCCCACCACCGTGCATCTTGAGAGCACTTACGGTAGCTACCATCACCACCACATTAGGGATCAATCCTGACGTGCGGCACTTGATATCGAAGAATTTCTCCATACCAATATCTGCACCAAAGCCCGATTCCGTGATCACATAATCTGCTAATTTAAGCGCAATCCGATCGGCGATAATGGAGCTGTTTCCATGGGCAATGTTCGCAAAAGGACCGGCATGACAAAAGACCGGAGTGCCTTCCAGACTCTGCATCAGAGTTGGTTTAATGGCTTCCTTCATCAGTACCGTCATGGCTCCTGCCGCGCCTAGATCCTCCGCCGTTATAGCGTCACCGGCTTTGTTGGTGCCGATTACAATTCGTCCCAGGCGTTCACGCATATCAGCCAGGTCGGAGGTCAATGCCAGAATAGCCATAATTTCGCTGGCAACGCTAATATCGAACCCGGTGCGCCGGGTCATTCCTTTTTCTTCGGGTCCCAAACCAATGAGAATCTCACGTAAGAATCGATCGTTGGTATCCATAACCCGCCGCCAGGTAATGCTATCCGGGTCGATATCCAGGCGGGCAAATTTACTGCGCTCTTCAGGGGTTAATTCTTCAGGGTCGGTTTTTTGGATACCCAATTTTTTCAATCGACGCAACATCGGCTCCGAGAACCGCCGTTTGCCCTCTTTGTTTTTAGGGCATAACGCGTTGAAGAGCTTTTCATCATCTTGATTGGCTTCATGGAAAATTCGGGCATCGATGGCGGCTGCCAGCAAATTGTTAGCAGCCGTGATGGCGTGAATATCACCGGTGAGATGAAGGTTGAAATCTTCCATTGGCACAACCTGGCTATAGCCGCCTCCGGCTGCCCCCCCTTTGATGCCAAATGTAGGTCCCTGGCTGGGTTGGCGGATGCAGGTGAAGACCCGTTTACCCAGGTGGGCGCCTAATGCCTGGCTCAATCCCATCATGGTTGTGCTTTTTCCCTCACCCAATGGCGTGGGTGTTATTGCGGTAACATCAACATATATGCCATCGGGTACATCTTTCAATCGCTCTAATACCTCCAATCGAACCTTTGCTTCGTAATTACCGTGTAATTCCAACTCTGATGGCAACAAACCCACCTCATCTGCAATTTGCGTTATAGGTTTTAAAGTCACCGATTGGGCAATTTCAATGTCAGAGGGGACGGGGTATTTCAAGTCGAGCTTGGTTGGCTCAAATTTTCTGAGGCCAGGAAAATCAGCTTTCGCGCACATATGCACTCCCTTCCAGGTAATTTATTTGTTCAATATTGCTTAATTTTGACAGATTTTATTCATATAATCAAGAGACGCATATCACTAGATTATATGTCTAGTGTCATAACCTAAATATCTTTGGTCATGTATAACCTGCCCGGTTTGAACCCCCGCTTTGCATAATAGCGGCGCGTTCCTACTGCTGAGATAACCGCCAGGCGGTGGTAGCCTTTAGCTGCCGCTATCTCTTCCGCTTTTTGGATCAATTGCGTTCCCAACCCAACATGTTGAGCAGCTCCATCCTGTGCATAGCCTACCTGCAAGGATTGACCGTATATATGCACCTCACGGATAATAGCCGCTCCCTGCAAATCTTCCATCCCTGTGGCAGGCGAATCTTTTTGTGGAAGCGACAACCGCAAAAATCCTGCTAACTGATCTTCTGATGTATCGAAAGAGAGAAAGTGCTCTTCGGCTTTACCCGCCCGATATATCAAATCATGCAGTTCGAGGTCTTTCGATTGAACTTTTCGGCTGCGTATTTCTCTACATCTTATACATTGACAGGCTTCTCCCCGCTTTACCAATTCCTGTTGAATATCTTGCCGCAGGCTGGTCCGCTTATTCCCATCGACAACATATGTGGAAGGGATATCGCGGATGATGCGGTTCACCCGGCAATAGCGCGGAATGGATGGCTTGACCGAAGCAATCAAATTTATTAAATCGCCGGTCGAATAGGGATGGTATTCTCCCCGCAGCCAATATTCATACAACCTCGTATTTTTCAACAATTGGTTGGGATATATCTTGATTTCATCTGGGCATAGATCATCCCACAAGCGCAAAAAATCCTGCTGATCAGTTTCTAATGTGGCACCTAAAAGGTTCGGCATCCAGTGCAATACCGTTTTGAATCCCCCAGCTCTCAGATATTGCATGGCTCTCCTGGTTTGGGCGGTATCATGGCATCTCTGGTTCAACGCTAAGATCGCATCATCCATACTTTGAACACCCATCTGGATTTTGGTCACACCCAGGCTACGCAGCCAGGCTAATTCCTCGAATGTGATTTCATCCGGGCGAGTTTCCACCACCAATCCAACATTGCGGTGGTCAGATGTTTCATTGATTTTATGGGCTTCTTCCAGTGTGGGCGAATCGATGCCATTTAAGGCATCGAAACAGCGCCGTACGAACCATTCCTGATAATCCCGCCGGTACGCAGTCCACGTGCCGCCCAATATCAGCAGCTCGATTTTATCGGTTGGATGGCCTACGGCTTCAAGTGCGTCAAGCCGCGAGCTTACCTGAGCAAAAGGTTCGAAATCGTGTTCCACAGCCCTTCTAGCACCCGGTTCATCGGGCACGTAACTCTTGGGCATACGGACATCATCCGGACAAAATATGCATTTACCCGGGCATGGGTAGGGCTTGGTGAGCACGGTTACCGTGGTGACCCCGGATAAGGTGCGGATTGGCTTCATGCGGATGCGCGCTAGCAGCATGGGATCGGCTTCCAAATCCCCACGTTCTACCAGATTGTGATAAGCAGTGACGAGAATATGCTTGGGTAAATAGCCACCATCCGCTAAAGGATTCCTTCGAATAGCCTCGAATATATCCTTCCCGGCGCGTACTTCGTTCAGCACTTTACACGCTAAATCCAGCTTTTCAAGAGAATATTGCCTGGCTCTATACCAGGCTTCGTTATCGACCATCCATGAACTCGGTTTGAAGTTTATAATTACAATGTGAAAACCGGCACTGTGGAGCAGTTACTAGCTCTCAATCATCAATTTTACCAGACCTTTGCAC
>JBDKUB010000512.1:0-3667 GCA_039679915.1 Anaerolineaceae bacterium | reverse complement strand
GAATCATGCGTAATTCATTGAATTCAGAGGAATTTTTCCACGAAAGAAAAAGCTGTTTCAATGCTTCCCCTCGTTCAGCTTCTAAAAAGGAACGGGTTAACTCTGGTCTGGGTATTTCGTCTTCACTTAGCAATTTTGCTGAATTGAGCAGTTTAATTAACCCTTCGATAGTGGGGGGATAGTAAGGCTTTGCAGAAGTATCCGTGGGAGCGCCCAGCCATTCAGCGGCTATAGCTTCGAGCTGATTTCGATCATACCCTAACCTCAAAGCTGCCAGCAGTGTGCAAGTATGGTCCAGAATCGAATCGTTGGTGAGGTAATGGATTTGACATTCATTGGTGAGGGCTGGCCGGCCAGGTGGAAGGTTCGTTGGTTCCCCTTTTTGCGGTATGACTGATAATAATTCCTGAGGAATATAAGCAAATTCTTCTGCACCCCGCTCGGTATCTTGAAATGCTCTAAATAGAATACCCCGGTACCATAAATATTCAGCGGGGGAGGTGGGATTCTGATAAGGCTTCTCCCGATCTCTACGACCGGCACCCATTTCCCTTAGATTGTCATGCCGATGAGTAAAGACTGACCAAGGCATAGCGCCCTGGTTCGAGATAAGATCATCTAACGCCGATTGGACATCAGGGGGAAACTCATTGATTATTTCAGGATTGGAAACCTTCTCGATGATTTCCCCGGTTAAAAAATTGATTAACTCACTCTCTCTGCAAGGGGAAATATCAATCCCCCATAATTCAGCCACAATGTGGAGAAATCCCTCATCTTGGATTTTGAGACTTTGCACCAATCCGGGCATTGTTACACGACAACTTGAATTGCTCCGGGGATCATCTCACTGGAAAATTGGTGCAAATCCGAGTCGAAGCCAGCCAAAATTTCACCATCCATGTGAACGATCATCGGAAGGTTAGATTCGATATTGAGTTTATGAAAAGAACCCGATCTTATCTGTGGAAGCCGGGAATGAGTGCCTTTCATCACTTCGGGGAGAATACGCAGCATTTGCAATCTAGTAACCGCTCGAATAGCAGTATATTCATATATGCTATCGTCGGGTTTGGCATTGGGTGCGACCAAAAATCCACCACCTTCGCGGCTGCCATTGCATAGAACAAACATGATGAAATCCTCTTCGAAGGTCTCATTGTCTGTATGGTTTTTAAAGCGAGGGGCTTCATGGTTGAGGAGAATCGTTTGAAGGACAGCCAGCAGGTAGATTAAAAAGCCTTTCAAGTAAGTGAATTGACGCGAGCGAATCGTCACAGTGGCATCGAATCCGACACCAATTGCATTCCCCCAGTACTCTGTTCTTCCATGTTCGTCGACCATCCTGCCGATATCGACGCTTTTGGGCTGCCCGGTAAATATTTGTTGTAAAGCCACTTCGGGGTGTGGGTCCATGCCTATGGCATGGGAAAAATCATTGCCCGATCCTAAAGGGATGATGCCCAACTTGGGGCGAATTTCTGGGGGGACTTGCATTAGAGCATTGATGACTTCATGTGATGTTCCATCACCACCTCCAGCGATGATTAGTTCGTATTTATCTTCGATCGCACGGTGGGTAATTTCGATGGCATGGGTTGGATAGACCGTACCAATCCAATCGGCACCGCCGAATTTTTCGACAATGGGATGCAGTGAAGCTGCTTTTTGACAAGCTCTGCCGAGATCTGCGTTGGGATTGATGATGATGAGTGCTTTATGTTTTGTCATGGGATTTTATTTTACGGATTGTTATCGTGTTTTTAATTCTGCAACCGGAATGAAAACTTGACCCTCTTGCGCGTCTCCCACACAAGTGGTTTTTTCCGGTTTATTGATGACTCTCAAGGCAGTGAATGCTGCGACGAGAGCATCTAGTTCTTCGGAAGATAGAATGAAATCTAAAGGCAGAGTGCCGGTAAGCAGGCGGTGGCGCGTTATCTCTTCCAAAAAGCGCATTGGATCGGTGACATTGATGTCGTTTTCAATCAGCACAAGCTGCCGTTGCAGCCTGCCTTCGATGCTGTTTTTCGGATAAGGATTTTTCTCCAGCAAGGCTGTGTAAGAGGCATGTGGGTAAACCTCTAGATATTGGTTTGCTCCATCATCGCTGGGGAACGGCTTATAACCCATTTTTTTTAAGCGTCGGAATATTTTGAATCCGGTCTGCATCCAGCGGGGACAATCGTTTTCTTCCGAAGGGGTATAAGGTATATTGATATGCCTTCTTCGTAATTGATATTCTGCCACCCGATAATTCATCCAACGGCCGGGGCGAGGTGGCGGAATCAATTTCTGACGGATTTCTTCTCGCTGCATCAATCTCAAGTTGGGTTGACTGGGAGAACATATGGCGATGATGGCTGCAGTTTGCCCGGCGATAAAAGCCATAACTTCTTCCAGGCTACCATGATTAATGGCCAGGATATTCAAATCTTGATTCAGAGCAGTGTAAGTTAATGGTCGTTTCCCTGCTGTTGGATCGATTCCTAAAAATGTGGTTTGATTGAATAACATGGGTATTTTCTCAGGTATGAGTTTAGCGCAAATTGGTTGGAAATGCAAATGAAATTGAGATATAAATCGATTTATTATATTAATCTCTTTGTAAATCCTATAACGGTCTCCCTTTTGGGAATGTCCAAAAAGGCATAAATGTCATGTTGGCCATATCCTGAGTGCAGCAAAGAAGCAGTGAAACATCAAATTGCAGGAATGAATGAGCCTCTCACTTCGCTCGAGGTGGCAACTTGATATTGAAGCTACCCCCGTCCGCTAAATATGGAAATCTATCATAATATTTATCATACACTTATCTTTTGACTAGTGCGCGAGGCTAAGCTATACTTAGATTATTGCAGGATATAGATGTGCACAATTATTTTTACTTGTTGCTCGCGGCTCTTAGTTTGACATTTGTGCCTGTTTGAAAGATAATTACTGCAATTCACAGTACCTTACAATAGTTGTATGGACAGTTGTCATGCCATTACATAGTTATGTTTGGGTGACAACCCTTTTTTAGGATAGACTCTTTTTTTAGCAAAATAACGACTAAAGTCTTTACTACGTATTCGACTTTTTATATGGCCTTGCTACTAGTAGTCTGTCTAAGCTCATTTTATGATTTACACTTGTTATGATCACTTCATCCCTAGCTGCCTGCTTCTACTTTAGGGAGACTATGATGAAGGAAAATGTTGACTATTATTTTACCTGCCCCCCCTGGCCTGCGGACATGGGGTTGTCCAAAAAGTCATATATGTCATGTCGAGCGAAGCGAGACATCTTAGTGTAACAATGAAAAGACCTCTCGCTTCGCTCGAGGTGACAGCCTTCTTTTAGGACAATCCCATAATAGAGAGGCTGGTATAGGATTAATAAAAAATCAACGTGTGAAAAGTAATGATGCCATAACCAAATGACAATTCTAATGTGATGAAAACATAAACAATAGAAACATATTTGAAAGACTACTAGGAAAATATGCGGCGTCAACGCTAGTTTAAATCAATTAGTCAGATATAGGAGGTGTTTGATATTTCAAAAGTAGAAATCCTTAATTTACATCTGGAACAAATTATTTTGATGTTCAGTTAAAAAACCGTTGTTCAGGTTCTATTTGAAGCTGATTTGGATGAAAGGAACAATTCATTCTGTGAATTCA
>JBDKUB010000110.1:0-2795 GCA_039679915.1 Anaerolineaceae bacterium | reverse complement strand
TTATTTTGACGGGAGGGGGAGGCAGGGCTATTTTGCTTCTTAGAGGGTTCGGGAACGCTTATATGGATAATGGTGATATTGTCGTGACCGCCGCGCTGATTTGCCAGGTCGACCAGGTTGTATAGGGCAAGTTTTCCTTTTTTATTCGCAATATGGGCTCGAATCTCATCATCGCTAACCAGGTCAGTTAATCCATCGCTGCATAAAAGGATCCTGTCGCCGGGCAGTAAAGTCATCCCCTGATTTTCTACAGCCTGCGTATCATTTTCGTCTTTGGATAACCGGATGCGAAAATCGGGCACCACAGTTTGGCGTGAACCGAGATAACGCCGAATGACATGGGCATTGGGGTGATTGTTGGCTTGCTTAGGAGATATCGTGCCATTATCTAGAGCTTCCTGCACCCAGGTATGATCCTTACTCAATTGTTGGATAGAGTCATCCCGCAGCAGATAGACGCGCGAATCGCCGACAGTTGCCATATACAACCGATTGCCAATAATCCAAACACAGGCGCACGTAGAGCCCATGCCTCGCAGTTCGGGGTTGGATTCTGCCGCATCGTGGATTGCACGTCCTGCTTGGGTAATCGCGCCGTTCAATATAGCTACCGGCTGGCTGCCATCGCTTTCGGCAATGTAACGGTTGATCAGCTCGACCGCCATTTCTGAAGCGACTTCCCCAGCGTTGTGCCCACCGATACCATCTGCCACAACCGCCAATAAGGTTGGGGTGGGTGGGTTGGTTTCTAGTTGAAATGCGGATACACTATAGCGGTCTTCATTGTTTTTCCCGCTCATACCGGCATCCGATATGGCTGCAACGATTACATGCGCCTTTTCAGAAGGGATCATATTCTAGTGCCTCTTGTACCACGATTTTTTTATGTTTTCCATGCTCGGGTTGTGAAAATCGAAAGGTCACGTTACCAAAATGAATCAAATCACCTTGCTCGAGGATAATTCCTTCTTCGGAAACAGGCATGTAATTGACCCAAGTGCCGGCACGTGTTCCTTGATCGGTCAGGAAAAATTGATGGTCTTTGCGGTAGGTGATACAGGCATGTTCGGGCTCAATCGTAGGATTATCGAGAATAAGGGATGCCAATAAATTATCCCTACCTATAATAAATTGTTCTTTTGTAATGGGAATAGGAGCTATGTTTTGCTTAGATTCGTTATCGCTGATGGGTAACAAATAAGCTAATACGGGTGGGGTAGGCGAAGGCGCTTCCTGGACATAATCAGCTTGACCGGTTTTGTGATAGCCCATGCTATCGAATGGATCGAGGCTTTTGGTGGTTATTTTAATCTTGTTTCGATCGCGTTTCGCTTTTTGGTAGTTTTTTAACCAACCTTGAGAGGCGGGGTGAATTTTTCCATTCACCAATAAGATGAAGGTTAACAAGATGCCTGCGCTAACAACGATGACACCGGTGATCCAAGGAATATGCGGAGAGAGCGCTGAAACCAGGGAACGGTGGGGAGTGGGTAAGATAATATCTACCGGTGTTTCGATAGTTTTCCCCGTTAGTCCCAGTTCATCTTCTACTTCAACACAAATTAGATGCTGGCTTGTTTCCGGGTATTTAGAGATATCCCAGGTAAATTGGTCGAAGGGCGGCTTCAGGGTTTCTTTGACTTTGACTTGATCGATATACAAGGTCGAACGTACCAGGTTGCGAGGGCGCTCATCCGGGAACTCGACCAATATCCGCAGTTGAATTTCCTTTGGCAGATAATCTTTTGCTTGGATGCCGGAAGTTATATTTTGATTTTCCGCAGCGGGGGCAGTGCGGGAGATGGAAGTGGGTGGTAAAATGAAAGCAGGTTTGGGGGGCTTTAATTTAATCTCGAAATTTTGTAAGGGAGTCGTTATTTCTTCGCCGTTATATTGAATTTTAGCTGATAATTGATGGGTTCCCGTTTCTCGTGTTTGCGAGTTGTATTTTATATAGTAAACACTACGCAGCGGATCCAAATAATCTTCGAGGTTGATGGCCATTTCGTCAGTCGAATAGGGAATGATTGCCCCTCCGGTCTGTGTTGCCAGAGATTCCAGGTTTGCAGTGTTCTTTTCGTTGAAGGTATCAGGTGAACCGATCAACCAGATGAAAATGCGGATGTGGTTTTGAGCCGCGCGGGTCACTAGATCCTGAATGCCCAAAGACGCGTCATTCTCCAGAGGAGAAGTAAAGAGTAGAATGGCGCGTTTCATACCAGCCCGAGGCGGCGAATCATTCGCTAAATCGATGGCGTTGGAAATAATGTCGATATTCGGGCTCATCGTCTTATCATTGACGATGTATGCAGAAGCAGCTTGTGCCAGGTCTAGGGGGTTTGAAAGATGCGTGCGCCCGGGGCTATCCGGCACAATGAAGCTTATGTCATCCAGGTTGGAACCGGTGCGGCTCGCTGCCCAATCGGTTAACGATGAAGCAAGGATATCATAGCGGGATTGACCTTTTGCATTGCGGACTAAAAATGAGTGCCCCGGATTCAACGCAATTACCATTTGTACACCCGGGCGTAATTCTTTGAACTCGTTGATCTGAACCTGACGGTCATCTTCGAATACTTGGACATCATCCATTCGAATCCCATGGATGAAATTCCCTTTGGCATTATGCACATCCAAATACAAACCAACCGCGGGGAAGGCACTGGTATCAGGCAAGTATAGGATGGCATTATTGGCGGTTTGGGAATTTACAGGGACTGTAAAAAATAAGCTGAGAGCCAACAGCCAGAATAGATGTCTCAACATGGCTTACATTTTAGCACAAGAGCGAAGCA
>JBDKUB010000210.1:0-1782 GCA_039679915.1 Anaerolineaceae bacterium | reverse complement strand
TCTTGCGCAGGGTGAGGGCTGTATCGATGGCTTTCGTCCATTCGCTATCGTACAGATATTGCTGAGCCTGCTTGAACAATTCTTCGGCCCCACGCAAATCCGGGGTAGGGGTCATTTCCGGTGTGGGCGACGGGATGGGTGTAGGTGTGATATTCATTTGCATGATCACCTCAGCCAGTTTTTCAGTCACACCGGGAAACGACGGATCGATCTGGATGATGTACTCCAGGCGTTGATGTGCCCTTTCATAATTCTTATTTTGAATCTCCTGCATAGCCAGGTCATACTGCTGTTGTAGCGACCCGGCAACCCGCGTTGCCTGAGCCTTTGTACGGGAATTAAGACCGGAGCGATATCCGGCGAAAGCGCTGACTGCTGCAGCTAATATCACAACGACAATTCCCAATATTATAACTTTGCGCAGAGGGTGGTTCTTTCCTTTTCCGGATGGCTTGTCAGGCGGAAGTTCTCCTTCACCCGATTCAACCACCGGTACAGCCATTGTTTCATCGAAGCCGGAATCATCGGCGGGTAGTTGCGAAATTGGTGTGGGTCTTGTTTCGTCTAAATTCTGATTGTCCATACGCACCATTATACCGCACACAACTTGCGTTCCTTGTGTATAATCTCAGTATGACAAATTTTCGTTTTTATCATCCTATCGAAGTTCGTTATGGTGACCTGGATGCCCAAGGCCATGTAAACAATGCAAAATACCTCACTTATATGGAACAGGCGCGTATTCAATATATGCGGCACCTAGGATTATGGGAAAGTGATTCCTTTTTGGATATTGGTGTAATCATGGCAGAGGTGCGCCTTACCTTCCGAGCTCCGGTCGAATTGGGTACACCTGTGCAGGTTGGGGTGCACTTAGTGCGCATGGGTAATAAAAGTATGGAAGTCGAGCAAGTCATTGAGAATGCTCATGACGGAACGGTCTATGCCAGCGGGACTGTGGTGTTGGTAGCTTATGATTACCGGACAAGAAAAAGCATCCCCATTCCCGAGAAATGGCGAAAGACGGTTTCGGAATTTGAAAAACTTGAAGCTTAATCACGCTTCTATATAAATATTTTAGTAAAGGCGAAATATGAATAATTTACCCTCTATTGATACCGATTATTTGCTTAGATTTCTGGTGGAACTGCTCAACACCCCCAGCCCGACAGGTTATACCCAACAAGCCATCGATTTGACCGAAAAGGAATTGCAGGCATTCCCGGCTTTAAAGTTATCGAAAAATCGCAAAGGCGTTTTGCTGGCAAACTGGAAAGGTACGCGTTCGGATACCCGGCGCGGTTTAACAGCCCATGTCGATACCCTGGGCGCTATGGTCAAGGAAATAAAACCCAATGGCAGGTTGAAATTGAGCAAAATTGGCGGTTTTGCCTGGAACACGGTGGAAGGAGAGGGTTGCACCATATTCACCCGCTCAGGTAAAGCCATCCGCGGTACCATTTTGTTGACCAAAACATCAAGCCATGTATATGGTGAAGAAGTTCGCGAGACCAAACGCGATAACGATACCATGGAGGTGCGCCTGGATATCCGAGTCAATTCCGCAGATGAGACCAAAGCCGAGGGCATCGAAGTGGGGAATTATGTCGCCTTCGACCCGCGCGTTGAAGTCGTCAATGATTTCATCCGTTCGCGTCATTTGGATGATAAAGCCTGCGTAGCATGTTTGCTGGCTGCCGTAAAAGCTCTTAGCGATGCAGGGCTTGAACCCACTCAAACCACCACCCTGCTGATCAGCAATTACGAAGAAGTGGGTCACGG
>JBDKUB010000525.1:0-1756 GCA_039679915.1 Anaerolineaceae bacterium | reverse complement strand
AAGCGACCAGGGTGATATTAAAATTTATAGTTATGAAGATATTCCGATAAGGTTGCTAGATAAAAGATATATTCGATTATGCACAAGTTGCCTAATTATAATAGATTGTGCTTAATAATTAAACACGAGCCATTACACTCAAATAATTGATTTATTATCTAAACATAATAAATATTGAATTATCCCCGACTATATAAATTGTTTAATTCTTTGATACGTTGCGCTAGCTCTGGCTTCAAAGCTTCTTCTTCCAGCCGCCATGCCCAGTTCCCAACCGGATTACCGGGGTAATTCATACGGGCTTCGTTGCCCAGGTTTAGAAAATCTTGCATGGGGGCAATTGCGAATATGGCAACCGATGACCACACGGCGCGGATCAAATCCCAGGCAACCTGGCTGCCATCCCGATCGAGATATTTTCGATAATGGCTTTTTTCTTTTTCGTCCACCCGTTCGTACCAGCCGCGTACAGTGTCATTGTCATGCGTTCCGGTATATGCAACGCATTGTTCAATGTAATGGTGTGGGAGGAATGGATTGTCGGCATCTCCGGTAAAGGCAAATTGCAGCACGCGCATACCGGGCAGGTTGAAGTGATCGCGCAAATCGACGACATCGGGAGTGATCACGCCTAAATCTTCTGCGATGAAAGGCAGTTCACCCAGTTGTTTTTGCACTACCTGAAAGAATGATTTCCCAGGACCTTTGATCCAACGCCCTTTCTCGGCGGTTGTTGCATCGCCGGGAACCTCCCAGTAACCGACAAAACCTCTAAAGTGATCCAGACGGATGAAATCTACCAGTTTAAGCGCGGCTAAGATACGCTGCAGCCACCAGTTATAACCGTCATTAGCGTGAATCCGCCAATGATATAGGGGATTACCCCATAACTGCCCGGTTTTCGAAAAATAATCTGGTGGCACGCCGGCAACCACTTTGGGATAACCTTTTTCGTCGAGATAAAATAAGTCGCGGTGTGCCCATACATCACTGCTGTCATGAGCTACAAAAATCGGGATATCACCGATGATGCTCACCCGGTTCTTTTGCGCGTACTGGCGAATTTCATTCCATTGTCGGAAGAAAAGAAATTGACAAAATGCCTGCCTTTCCATGGCGCGCGCATGTTGCTGACGGGCATCGTTGATGGCTTGAGGATGGCGATCTCGTAATGGAATCTCCCATTGTGTCCAGGGATGGCCATCATGGGCTTCTTTCAATGCCATGAAAAGGGTGTAATCCTCCAGCCATGTGTATTGATCTTTTTTAAACTGTTCGAAAGCCTCATGGTATGAACAGTTATCTAATTGCTCGAACCGTGAAAAAGCACGTTCTAAAATAGCCAGCTTCCAGGGTATTACCGAACCAAAATCCACCTGGTTTGGGGGAAAAGCGGGCATATCCTGTAAATCATTTTGGATTAACAAGCCTTCGTCAATGAGCCGTTGGGGGCTAATTAGATAGGGATTACCGGCAAATGTAGAGAAAGATTGGTAGGGAGAATCGCCATAACCGGTTGGTCCCAAAGGCAGAACTTGCCATAGTCTACAGCTTGAAGCAGCTAGAAAGTCTATCCAGGCAAAAGCACCAGCGCCAAGATCACCAATACCATAAGGAGAAGGAAAGCTAGTGGGATGAAGAAGAATGCCACCTTGTCGTTTAAAATTCATAGGGTTGCCGCTTGGTTTTTATGTATTCATCTGAGCGAACTGTTTTAGATGGAAAATCCGAGATGATAACATCGGTATCGATGGTA
>JBDKUB010000323.1:0-8255 GCA_039679915.1 Anaerolineaceae bacterium | reverse complement strand
GCTGCTGACTGGTTAACAAAGTATCTTCTGGCATCACGATGTGGACACGCACCGCTTCGATTGCAGCCAGGCTGCCGATGGTACGTTCGAGTTCGCCTTCCAGCGCCCGCTGATAATTAATCCGTTGGGTAAATTCAGTCATCCCCAACGTATTACCGCTGAAAATCTCAAACCCTACCGTGCTCGATTCCGGTAATCCTTCTTGTGCCATCGATAATCTGACATCGTACACCTGATCGCTTGGAACCAAAATCGTGCCGCTGCCTTGCAGTTTGTAATCTATCCCATCTTCCTGCAATTTCGATACAATTTGACCAGCATCGGTGTCACTCAATCCGCTGTAGACGACTTCATAACTGGGGGTTTGCGCCCAGATAATGAATAAGGGGATCAAAACCGCCCCTAGGATCACCAAAATAACAAATACAAAGCGTGACGATTTGCTTTGCTGTTTCCAGAATCCTGAAAATTGTTGACTGACTTGAGCTAACATAAGCAGTTATCTAATTTCAAAGGAATTTTTCTATCATAATGATTTATATCGACATGTTACGAATTTCTCGATAAGCATCGACCAATTTATCGCGTATGGCAACGGCAATCCGAAAGTTGATATCCGTTTCTTCGGCGGCAATAAGCACCGTATGGATATCCACATCTTCACCTGACGCCAATTTTTGGATTAATTCATCGCTGTTTTGCTGAGTTTCACTCAACCCGTTTAATGCATCCTGAAATGTCTGGGTTAATTCTTGAGTAGAATTTTCCACTTTCTTTTCGGATGATTTACGATTTATTTCCTGGATAAGTGTCGATTGAATTGGGTCAATATTCATTTTGGTTCCCTTTAATCCAAGTTGAAAATATCTAAAACCTTACTTACCTATTTCCAATGCCTTTTGTGCCATGCGTTTAGCTGCCTCTATGGTGGATAAATTGGCTTCGTAAGACCTGGTAGCAGAGAGCATATTGGTCATTTCAACGACCAGGTTTACATTGGGGTATTCCACATAGCCCTCTTCATTGGCATCCGGGTGAGTTGGGTCATAAACCAGCGACCCTTCCGATTCATCGGTTTCAATGGACTCTACCTTAACCCCCGCCATATTTGTACTGGTAGAGGATGTATCTCCCCTCAAAGACTTGATTAATTGAGGCAAAAAATTATTGGAGTTTTGGTCGGCAAAAACGACATCTTTTCGCTTATAGGGTTCTCCCGTCTCAGTACGGGTCGTCTCTGCATTGGCGATATTATTGGAAATAATGTCCAAACGCAGCCTTTGGGCAGTTAAAGCCGATGCTCCAATTTTGAGACTGTTCCAGAAGCTCATAATCGGTTCCTCTTTCTCTGGTTTTGTGCCCCCATATTAACATATTCATTTTTTATTCACAGTAAACATGGTATGAAGGTGATATTAATTCTGCGTGAACGCGAATTAACAAATAAAAGGATACCCCCTTATGTCCTATCCATATGCTTTTTTTGATATTTTTTAATTATATAGATCGACCTACAACTGTGCTGGTATACGCCTGGGGTGCTACAGTTGGGACTGGCATATATCTTCGCTCGACTGTCGCCCATGCTTCCCGTAGCTCACGCAAAGTTTGTAAAGCTGAGTTATAGTCTCCCTGACGGATGCAGTCCAGGCACCATTGATACAGGCGAAATAATCCAACAGCTACATTGGCATAATCGAAATTTAAAGCATCTTTCAAGACACTGACCGCCTTGGTGGCTCGAGCAAAATCACCTTGTTCACATGCGGTAATCGCAATATCGTAAGCCATCACGACCAGGTGGATTGGACTGGCGCCCATGACATCCTGTCTTCGATATTCATCAGTTCCGTAATCCTGTCTAATCATGCTTTGGCTCCTTCTTCTACTTCTAATATATTCACACTATCAATATCGGCTCGTTGTCTCAAGACTAAAGTCAGTTGGCATAAAAATTGCCTAAAAACTTTCTTACGCAAATAGCTGTAAGAGGTCTCCCGGATTCAGATTCATCAGTTCTTCCGGTGGTATCGTGCGCACCACTTCATGAGAAGCACGATCTAAAATGTAAACAGTGATGTCATTGGTTGCTTTATCTACTTTAAATTCAAAGGAGAAATCGACCAAATTATTGACCACCGCAGTATCCGAACTAGATTCCGGTTTGACCTGCGCTTCGTTTGGGCGGCTTGGCTCTTGACTTTCTACGTTAGAAGCTTTATTGCTTGATGCTTGAACAAAAGGAGCCATTCCTGCTTGCGAAGCTGCCAGGGATAGATCAACACTGCTGGTTGTAGATGTTATATTGTCAGACATAGGTTCCCTCCAATCTTAGCTCGAACCTCCATGTTCGAGAACAAAACGGGTAACCAGAAAACATTTACTACGCGAAAAATGAAACGCCACTGCTACTCGTGCCCGATAAGCTTGAAAATATTTGCTGCATATACTGCAAACTAATCAATTGGGACTGTATTTGAGCATACTGGTTATATAGGTATAGTTCACGTCCTGATAAAAAATCATTCATATCATCGATGTCGGAATTGACCTCATTGATTTCATTGCCAAGATTGATCTTGATATCATCAATGTAATCGCTACCGCTTCTTACACCGGTAAATACCGCTAATTTGGCGTCTATTTCCGCCATCACTTTATCCATGAGCAATGATACACCATCTAAATCGGAGCTCATGGCCGAATCGAACGCGTCGCTGTCGCTGATGCTCAGCTTGAGACTATTATCGATGGTTATGCCAATTTCCCTCAGTTGGGAGAAGGTTCCATCATTATCATATTCATCCATGATGATGGAGAATAATTCACTGCGCAAATCGCTAAAAACATTATCATCAGCTAATGCGCCACGGGTATAAGTTAAATTTCCGGTTTCTTCATCTTGTGAAGTAGCTACAACGCCGGTCTTGGCTTCTAAATAAGTTTGAAGATCATTGAAATAATTGATGAATTCCTCCACGGCAGTTTTCGCACTTGTTGTAGTCTCGGAGACCGTAATGGTGGCATCCTTGCCTTCTGCATCCGCAGCCAGATTGAGTGTGAGACCGCTGATGACATTGGTTAAGCCGGTATTTTTTGTGCGCTCTATGGCAATATTATTTACCTTAAAGGTAGCATTTTTACTGCCTTGCAACTCATTTTTGATTTCGTTGGTTTCGGTGAGAATTCCCAAATCCTTCAATATTCGACCGCTACCCACATCATAAATTTCGACCGATTGGTCCGCGCCGGTATTATCAGTTGTTAGGATTAATTGACCGCCGATTATTGTCGCTGTGATCCCATTGCCATCAGCTAAATCGGCGTCGTTGATTTTCGATGCAATGGCTTCGAGGCTGTCCGTTTCTTCGACATCGATGGTTGCACCTTGGGCAACATACGTCAATTCTGAGGCAGGATTAGGATTTCCACCGCGACTTTTTTCGATATACGATTCAGAATTAGTGCCAAACGATATGGTCAATCCTCTTCCGGTATCGTAAGCTCCACCCCCATCCGGTATATTCTGCCAGTCATCCGTATATTCACCTTCTTCCGAATTATCGCGGATTTTAATGGCTTTGCCTTCATCATCGACCAAACGGAACTGCCATACACCTTCGGAAACTTCGCGGGTTTCGACAAAATAGCTTCCACTTCCTAATTGGGATTGTCCGGAAGCGACACCAGCCGTGCCAAAGCCAGTTATCGTATCATCCATAGCAGATACAGGAATGGCTGAACTGGTTGATGCACCACCTACCAGAATGCTACCTGAGTATCCTAAGGCTTGATCGGTATAAGTTTGCGAATCGGAACTGATACGATGCTGCAATGCTAAAGAGATATCGGTAATGTTATAGGTTCCTGCTACCGCGTTTTTAGAAGCCGTGGCAGTAAGCACAGTAGTGCCATCATCTACTCCGGAGACCTCAGCCGTCCGTCCTGCAATTAATTTGGCAGCATAACTGGTGCTGGTTAAATTATATGCCGCTGTTTGAAGGTTGCTCAACATCGATTTAACATCAGTATATATGCCGCTACGCACATTGAGCGTATCCAACTGGGTGGTTAAACGTTCTAACGGTTGCCGTTCAACCGCCATGACATTTTCAATCAACGTTGTAAAGTAAGTGCTTAAGTTTCCGGTATAAGAAGAAGTAGATGATACAGTTGCCATTTTTATTTCACCTTAAAGTTCTGCGCTAAATCTCATTCGGTTTTATGGGCTTATGGGGGGCGGTAGCCCGCCCCCCACTTATTGGTTGAAGTTAGCGAGAGTGTGCAACGTCCGGTTTATTGGAAGAGGGACAACAGATACTGCGGTGCTGTGTTGGCTTGAGCTAGCATGGCAGTGGCTGTCTGTTGCAAGATTAGGAACTTGCTCGCTTCCACCTGCTCTTCAGCCATGTTGGCATTCATGATCCGGTTGTAGGCAGATTCTGTGTTGGTATATTGAACGGTGAGGGCTTCTTCTTTGAAGTTCAATCGGGCTGTGAATGAACCGATCTGACTGACGCCGGCTTTGACTACATCCAACGCGTCTTCGATAAAGGTTGCAGCCGTTGAAGCAAAAGCGGTTGAAGAAACATCCAGCCGAGTGTCGGAAAGACCTAAACCAGTTGCATCGAGTGCAGCCGTATTTGCAGAGAAACCTTGTCCGGCATTGATGCCAGAGGTTGATTCCCCCGCAAAGGAGAAATCAGATGTGCCGCCCTGAGCTTCAGGTCCGGTGAGGAAGTTCAAACCTGCTGTGCTGCCCGAGCCACCTGCGCCGCTCAATAGATAAGTGGCGTTCCATTGGGTCTGATCGACAATGTCGTCGATTTCATCGCGGAATGCCTGCAATTGTGAAGAAATAGCAGCCCGCTCGCTGGCACCAATGGTATCGCCTTTAGCTTCGAGGGCTTTGTTGCGCATTTTAACCAGGATATCCTGGACCTTCTTCAAGCTACCTTCCATAGTAGCCATCAGGTTCTTCGCATCGCCAATGCCTTTGATTGCTGTTTTAAGACCCTGGCGGCGAACATCGAATGTGGTTGCAATGCTCAAACCAGCGGGATCATCGGAAGCTTCGTTAATGTACTTACCACTTGCCAATCGAGTTTGGTGAACCGCCAGTTGGTTGTTGATCGTTTGCAGAGAATTCAGGGCATTCAGTGCCCCAATATTGCCCGCTATGCGGGTGACATCTATATTAGCCATTTCAAACCTCCGTGTTTGTGTTAGGCTTGGGGGATCCTTCCCCCAATTTGATAAAAATTTGGGATTTGGGCTCTTTTTTATTACGGCGTTAGAAGGAGCCCATTATTCTGACGCCAATAAAAACTGAGTAATTATTTATTATTTATTTGTTAACGTTCACCTCCAGCTAACTTTCCAATAACTATCTCTTATCTATTTGAGTTATCGACAAATTCCGCAAAACTTGATGAATGCCGACGTTAATATTGCGTAAAATTTTTAATCAAAAAGCTCCTGCTACGACTTAAAGCAGGAGCTTTTTTTATCTTGTTTAACGATTACAGGTCTTTTGCCAAGCGGAATCCCAGTGCAGGCGAAGTGAAAGTATTCAATGCGCTTTCCCGACACGTTGCACGGGCTAATTTATGGCTGTAATACCACGAACCTCCTCTAATCACAAAATTGCCCGCTTTTTTTTGATCTTCTCTTCCATCTTTGGGATTATAAGGATAAGGTTTTAATAAGCTGCGCGTCCATTCCCACACATTGCCCGCCATATCTACCACCCCAAAAGGACTATCCCCACTCGGAGAATATTCACTTACGGCGGTCGTACCGCGTTTCCCGCTTTCGGATGTATTGCAGCGCCAGGGGTCGAATTCCTCCCCCCAAGGATATAATCTTTTATCGCCGCCGCGCGCAGCGGATTCCCATTCCACTTCTGAGGGTAAACGATAATTGGCATTCAACTGCGAGTTCATCCACTCGATATATGCCTCTGCATCGACCTTCGAAACACCAACAACAGGGTGATTATCTTGTCCGTCGGGGTAATGGAAACCAATCCAATCTCTTGGAATCCGATGACCGGTAATCCAAATAAAAGCATAATATTCCGCATTGGTAACGGGCGTTCTGGCTAGATAATAAGCTTGCAAATGGTAGGTGTGTTGAGGTTGTTCGATCAAAAACATGTCTTTCTCATACCATTCGGTTGCCCACATCTCTGTGCGAACCAAATGGGAAATCTGGTCGTCACTAATCCCGATAATGTAATCTCCCTCGGGAATTAGAATGAGGTCAGGATGCTTCGCTTTATCGATTTTTATGCTGGATGATGGAGTCATCTCTTACCGGACAAATTTCTTTTATTGGATTTTGCCTAATGCTTTATGGTAGATATTCTCGTATAATGATATGACACGATTTATGTTTTCGTCAATGCTTTGCCCGATTCCAAATAAATAGGGTTCCCCGGCTGCTTCATTTTTATAATCCGACATATGATCGACCATATCGATTAATAATCGTTCCCAGACTTCCGGGTCGTTCTTGACTAGCCATCCATACGACTTCAATTCCTGGTAAGCGCTGCTCTCACTGGCTACCCAGGGAATTTTCATTACCATATATTCTAACACCTTTATCCAACTTCGCCGTTCATCATACTCACCGGATAGCGGAGCCAACCCGATATCGAATTTCGATAATATTCCCGGCCAATCTGAATAACTCACCCAAGGTTGAAGAATCTTCTGTCGTGCTGGTATTTGCAACAAATCATAAACACGGCGGTCGTTACCGCAAATCATCACGGTAACCTGCGGTTTGGCGGCACACACTTTTTTCAAGGCAGTAATTACGCCGCTATTAGAAAAACTTTGCAAATGGGACACACTCCCGCCCCACCCAATGGTTACGCCGGTATGTTTTTCGTGCGTTGCATTCTCATAAACTTTCAGGTCGATGTAATTAGGTAAATAATGCATTTCGGTGTAAGTTTGCCAATCATCTGCCAGCCGTTTGGATGGTACGGTGGCTGCATGAGCCAAACGCAACCCCCATTTGAATTGCGTCAACGGCGGTGGGTCGATCTTTTGGGTTGGTGCTTTGGACGAATTAATAATGCCCTGATTCCAAAAAGCATAATTAGGATGATTCTTTGGGAGAAGATTGTAGGCATCGTCGAAATCCGCTACTATAGCTTTGTCGCGCGCCTTCCAATGTTGCATCGAAGAGAGGGCTAATTCGAACAAATTTCGTTGGACGATAATAATATCCGCTGCCTGACAGACTTCCTCCGCCAGGGGGGAGTTCCATCTAAAATCATCAATACTTAATAATTTTGCATGATGCCTGGCAGTGCGGTTGATTGCCCGCGCCGGAATGGCACATCGCCATTCACTGCAATTCCATTCACTTTCATTATCCGCATAGACATATACGATGTTCATTGTGCAAATTCAATCAAAACCAAGTGAAAATATGTTTATAGAACGCTCCGAATAAGCTCCAGCCATTGGGGGAATATTATACTCATTTTGCGAGTTTCAGATTTCATTAACCCAGCGCTTCCAATCGATGCTCGTAGCTCATTATCCATGATTAATTGGCGCATGTAAGTATGCCATTCGTCGGGTGTATTGGCAATCAAACCGCCCGATGCCCAATCGACATGCGCCGTAATGGGTGATGCTATCCACGGAATACCCAACGCGCCAGCATCCACAAGAATATTATCCGAGCGAGAACGATTGAATGGCGTATTGCGAAAAGGAACCAGCAAGATATCGATTTGACGCAGCAGATAAGGATAATCTTCCGCATCAATCGAAGGCATGAAGATTCGGCGTGCTTCGGGAAGTGTATCGAAAAGACGATATACCTCTGGATCTCCACCAATCACCATGCATACATGAGGGAATTCTCGCATTACTCTTACGACCATTCTGCGAATGGAGAAAACATCTTCAACCTGACCAGGTGTACCCACCCAACCCAGGTTCAGCATCGAATGGTTCGATACCGGTTTCTTCCAGAGAATATCATTATCCGGCCAGGCATCAGGGATGATATGCGTTGGATAACCGGTAGCCCTTAGATTGTTCCCCAGAACTTCTCCAGGAACACAACGTGCATCAGCTTAAAGCAGCGCAGCCGCATAGGCTTTTGATTGAAGGGGAGTCCCTAACCCTATGGTTTCATAATCGGGATGGTTCACCGGCATTTGTTCCAAATCACTCTCCACCGATAATATAATCGGCACTTTGCCACCATGCGCTTCGGCTAAC
>JBDKUB010000342.1:0-5988 GCA_039679915.1 Anaerolineaceae bacterium | reverse complement strand
CTACCCACCATACGGCGCCTAGACTGAGCAGGGCTAAAGCGATTTTACCGATCCAACCTCCCTGGATAATCCTTTGGGAAAACGAAGGTGAAGTGGTATCCATTATCATATATCCAGATTCAGAATAAAGGGGTTGTCCAAAAACAAGTTTGTCACTCGGAGCGAAGCGAGGATCTTCTTATTGATATTTAGAAGTCTCGCTTCGCTCATCATGACATTCAAGACTTATTGGACATCCCCTTAAAATTATTGGAAAACTTGATTTACGGGGCGACCGTTGAGACGAAGACGATTTCGCCGTCTTTGACTTGCAGAATTACGGCAGCTTTAATGGGGTTGTGATGTTCATCATAAACGATGGTTCCGGAAACGCCTTCCCAATTGATGTTTTCCAGGGCATCCTTTACTTTATCAGGATCATCAACACCGGCCGATTCGATGGCTGCAATCATCAGGTTGGTTGCGTCGTAGGATAACGTTGCAAATGAATCGGGGACTGCATTATATTCGGACTGAAAATTCTTGACCCAATCTTGCACGATTGGGCGGGTATCCATGGATGAATAGTGGTTCGTAAAATATCCACCATCTGCTGCGGCTCTATCCAGGTCAGCAGAATCCCAACCATCTCCACCCATGAATGGGGCTGTAATGCCTTTTTCTTTAGCCTGGGCTGTGGCTAGGTTGATGATGTTGTAGTAATCGGGCAGGTAGATAATATCCGGATTAGCCTCGGAAACCTTAGCCAGAATGGCGGAGAAATCGGTATCTGAAGAAGTGTATGTTTCTTTGCCTACGATCGTACCGCCATTTTCGGTAAAGGTAGCTTCGAAGGCTTCTGCCAAACCGCGTACATAGTCATTACCCTGGTCGAATATGACAAATGCTTTCTTTGCACCCAGAGTATCGAGGGCGAATTTTGCACCGACTTTACCCTGGAATGGGTCGATGAAGCAAGCGCGGAATACATATTCTTTGGTAGAACCATCAGCCTTTAAGGTTACCGTTTCGTTGGTAGAGGTAGGGCTGATTTGAACGACATGCTTTTCTTCGGCAATTTCAGAGACGGGGATAGAAGCTTTGGAGCATACTTCGCCGATGATGTAATGAACGCCGTCTTGATCGATAACTTTGTTAGCAGCATTGACGCTCGGGTCTGCTTCGCATTGACTATCTTCTACAATTGGCTCGATTTGCATACCAAGTACGCCACCCTTTGCGTTCCATTCTTTGATTGCCAACAAAGCGCCATCGCGTACAGAAACACCAAAGGTTGGTACTGAGCCACTCAGTGGTGCTAAAATTGCGATTTTAATTGTGCCAGCCGGTTCTTCGGCAGCCGGTTCTTCAGCAGCCGGTTCTTCGGCGGCGGGTTCTTCAGCCGCGGGTTCTTCAACTGCAGGTGCTTGTGTAGCAGTTGGCGCGCAAGCTGCTAGTGTTAAACTTGCCATTACCAGAATTGATACAATCAAGAAAATTCTTTTAGTCATCTTCATTCTCCTTCTTGAAGAATTATCGCTAATTTAAATTTTATTTACGTATTAGTTTTGCATAAAAGTATTTACTGAAATTTCTGAATACCAACCTCCTTTCATTCAATAGTTACGCCAGACTTAAAAACTGGAAAATGGGCATTAGGTAACTGCCATTATTTAATACCAATATATATCCAGACTGCCTATCCCTGTTGATTTATCAAAGTGAATAGGACATATTGGTATTTGTTATTTAGTTATTCTACTGATAAGATGGGATATGGTCAAGATACTGATTTTTGCTCACCCCCAAAAATATATATAAATTCTGATATGGTAAAATTTCACCTAATATGAATAACATTAACTCGAAAGCAATGCCTGCGCCACCCAATATAATCCATATTATTTTAGCCGGTTTTGATTCTATCACAAACCATCTTATTCTTATCCTTTTTCCCATGTTGTTGGATCTACTGCTTTGGTTCGGTCCACGTTTGAGTATCAAAAATTTGGTGAAGTCTATGCTGAATACTATGGCGAAAATGCCTGGTGCAAATTCACCGGAGATGATTAAGCTGATGGAAATCAACCAAACAATTTGGGAATCAATGGGCGAGCATTTCAATTTGATATCTGTCTTAAGAACCTATCCTGTGGGAATTCCGAGTTTAATGGTTTCTATTCAACCTATTAATAACCCACTCAACACAACCGCTTCGATACAAATTAATTCAATTCAGGCTGTTGCTGGGCTTTGGATTATTTTGACGGTCTTTGGTTTATCCCTCGGGGCATTTTATTTTTGGTCGGTTGCCCAAGCCGCAGTCGTCGGAGAAATTAGCTGGAGTAAAGGGATATTGAAATGGCCGTGGTTAGCGCTGCAAGTTTGTTTATTAGCCTTATTATGGCTAGCAATCCTCGTCGCTATGTCTGTTCCGGGAAGCTGTATTCTAACCGTGTTGGCTGCCGGAGGGGAATCTTTTGCTAGGATTGGCTTATTAATAATTCTTGGAATCATCATGTGGTTATTATTCCCCCTTATATTTTCTTCACATGGTATATTTGTCTTTCAGCGGACGATGTGGGAATCCGTAAAACAAAGTGTCCGAATGACAAGATACACTTTTCCCTCAACGGCATTATTCTTTTTTATCATATTAATGCTCGGAGAGGGATTGGATATGCTCTGGCGTATTCCAGGTGAAACATCATGGTTAACCATGATTGGTTTAATAGGGCATGGTTTTGTCGCCTCAGGCATACTGGCATCGACATTCATTTATTATCGCGATGCTACTTCTTGGGTCGACCAAGTCGTTCAACGCATAAAATTATCATCGATGGCGTAAAATAAAGGGCGGAATATTCTTATAGGTTAGTTTCCTATTAATTAGGAGGATGTGTGGTAAAGGAAAATTCAAATTCTTATGATGCAAAAGATATCCAGGTGCTGGAAGGCTTAGAAGCAGTCCGCCGCCGCCCTGGAATGTATGTCGGTGGTACGGATATCAAAGCCTTGCATCACTTGATCTATGAGGTCGTTGACAACTCGATTGACGAAGCCTTAGCTGGCGTATGCGATCGAATCGAAGTGATTATTCATCCAGATCGCAGTGTGACCGTTACCGACAATGGTCGAGGGATTCCGGTCGATTTGCACCCTCAATTGAAGAAGCCGGCATTGGAAGTCGTGATGACGACCCTACACGCCGGAGGTAAGTTCGGGGGAGGCAGTTATAAAGTGTCAGGCGGATTGCACGGTGTTGGCGTTTCAGCAGTCAATGCACTTTCGGAGTGGTGCGAGGTACGGGTTTTTCGAGATGGAAATATTTATTTCCAAAGATATGAGAGAGGTCACCCTGTTGCACCGGTGAAAATACTTGGCAAAACATCGAAAAATGAGAACGGCACACAGACTACTTTTAAATACGATGCAGAAATTTTTAAAGGTGAAATGGATTATCGTTTTGATAACCTCACTCAGCGTTTCCGTGAAATGGCTTTTGTTACTCGCGGGGTAACCTTATATTTACTGGATGAACGAACAGAGAAGGAAATGACCTTTTATTTCGAAGGAGGCATTACCTCTTTCGTAAGATATCTTAATCGCAATCGTGAAGTATTACATCCAGTAGTGCATGTTGAAAAAGAGATCGATAGTATAACCATCGATGCAGCTATCCAATATACCGATGCTTACGCGGAATCGGTATATTCCTTTGCCAATACGATCAATACCGTCGATGGCGGCACACACCTTACCGGACTGAGGGCTGCGGTAACCCGAACGATCAACGATTATGCCCGCCGGGCTGGGCTGCTCAAAGAAGCTGACCCCAATTTTTCCGGAGACGATACTCGCGAAGGGTTGACTGCCATTATCAGTGTGAAACACCCAGACCCGCAATTTGAAAGCCAAACAAAAGTCAAATTGATGAACCCCGAAGTGCAAACTTATTCTCAGCAAGTGGTTGGAGAAGCATTTGCCACTTTTCTTGAGGAAAATCCCAATGCTGGTAAAGCCATTGTTCAAAAATGTTTAACATCAGCCCGCGCTCGAGATGCTGCTCGTAAAGCACGCGATCTGGTTATCCGTAAATCTGCATTGGAAAGTTTGACACTTCCAGGAAAATTGGCAGATTGCTCCGAACGGGATGTAGATAAAACAGAATTATATATTGTAGAAGGTGATTCGGCGGGCGGTAGTGCTAAACAAGGGCGTGATCGTCACTTTCAAGCAATTTTACCCTTAAGGGGAAAAATATTGAACACCGAACGCGCTCGCCTCGATAAAATTCTGGCGAACAACGAAGTCAAAGCACTGATTTCTGCGCTGGGGATGGGTATTGGTGATAATTTTGATATCTCCGGGTTGAGATATGGCAGGGTCATTATCATGACTGATGCCGATGTAGATGGCAGTCATATCCGCACCTTGTTGTTGACCTTTTTCTATCGATACATGCAGCCCTTGATCGATGAGGGACATCTCTATATTGCGCTGCCTCCATTATTTCGAGTATCGTATAAAAATCAAGTGCGCTATGCTTATACCGAGCAGCAAAAAGACCAAATATTGAAAGAATTGGGTACAGGCGCCGAAAAAGCTTCCATCTCTCGGTACAAAGGTCTGGGTGAAATGAATCCAGCACAGCTTTGGGAAACAACCATGAATCCCGAAAGCCGCACTCTGTTATTAGTTACGATAGAAGATGCAGCCGAAGCCGATCGCACATTCGATATGCTCATGGGCTCCGCTGTTCCCCCTCGTAAGCGCTTCATCCAAACACATGCCCGGGAGGTGAGGAATTTAGACATATAATTCCACAATTCACGTATAATCAATCCGATGACACTCGAGCCCGGAAAACTTATTAATCAAAGGTATCGTATTATTGAAATCCTTGGCCAAGGGGGCATGGGTGCTGTATATCGTGCTGTTGACGAGAATCTTGGTGTAGAAGTAGCTTTAAAAGAAAATTTATTTATGAGCGATGAATATGCGCGACAGTTTCATCGCGAAGCTGTTATTTTAGCCTCCATACGCCATCCCAATCTGCCGCGGGTGACCGACCATTTTGTCATTGAAGGACAGGGGCAATATCTGGTCATGGATTTTATCGAGGGGGAAGACTTACGCCAGCGGATGGATCGAGAAAAAACAATCCCAGAAGATGAAGTGATCGTTATAGGGGCAGCTATCTGTGATGCTTTACATTATCTTGAGGAGCGTACTCAGCCGATTATCCACCGGGATATTAAACCGGGTAATGTGAAAATCACACCAACCGGCCATATTTTCCTGGTAGATTTCGGGTTAGCCAAGGTAATCCAACCCGGTGAAGCAACCACCACCGGCGCCCGAGCGATGACCCCTGGTTATTCCCCACCAGAACAATACGGTACCGCGCATACCGACCACCGCTCCGACCTTTTCTCGCTGGGTGCAACTCTTTATGCAGCCCTGACAGGTTATATTCCGGAAGACGCCTTAGCCCGGGCAATGAACCAGGCATCCTTAACTCCAATCCGTCAGTACAATCCTCAGGTTTCTCAGTCATTAGCCAATGTCATCGAAAAATCATTGGCAATCCGCCCGGATGAGCGCTTTCAATCTGCGCTTCAATTCAAAGAAGCTTTGCTATCATCCAAAAACGGTTTGCAATTACCCGAAGGAGATTATTGGATCACACCGCCACCACAGACAGTTGAAAGCGACCTTCAACAAAAGTTCGCTATGCTCGAACAAGCGGTCTATTCGTCCAATAAATTGGGCACCGGCGAATTGAAGATGAATGTCGCTGATGTCAGTAAACCGGCTGCAAATCCAAGGTTTAACTTCATTTGGTTTGCTGTCGTTTCATTTCTTGTATTGGTAATTTTTGCTGTTATATTGATCAATGTTTTCGATCCCACTCTGGTAAACCGGGGTATAAACTCGATCATGCCCGGAATTATGCCTCTACCAACAACCGAAAAAGCCTACGTCATTAAAACTGCCTCTTCCACG
>JBDKUB010000111.1:0-3139 GCA_039679915.1 Anaerolineaceae bacterium | reverse complement strand
GGCTTAGGCACGGAATATGACGGATATTTAGAACGTAATGGTAAACGTATTGAAGCCGAAGAATTTCAAACCGAGGAAAATGACATCCAGCGCTAGCCAACATCATCACAAGTTATTTCTCGGATTACTATGTGTGAGTGTGCTTATCTTATCCGCGACCCTGGCGTGTGCGAGTACAAACTACTGGGTAGCGCCTCATTCCAGCCCTACCATCCCCCCTGAAATTGCCCTTTTGGCAAATACGGCTATTCCCCTGGAAAAACTGCCAACGGCAACCCCTTTGCCTACCGATCCTCCCCAGCCATCCCCCACGCCAATTTTATTAGATTCGCCTACCCCGACCCTGCCGCCATCGCCTACCATTCCGGCTATCGCCCCGCCTTTCCTTTACTATGTGCAAGCTGCCGACACATTACCGGTCGTGGCGGTGAGGTTCGATGTCAATCCGAGCGAAATCACCTCACCCGAACCTTTGTTGACCGATACGCTGCTTACGCCGGGGCAGTTGTTGATCATCCCGCGCCGCCTGGTCAATACCACTACTTCGCAGCACATTCTCCCCGACAGCGAGCTGGTATTTTCCCCCTCCGCCACCGATTTCGATATTAAAGATTATGTCGAAAAGGCAGGCGGAAAGTTAAGCACCTACACAGAATGGTTGAAAAGCACCGGAACAACCACCGGCGCACAAATCATTCAAAGGGTCGCCCTCGAAAATTCAATCAACCCGCGTCTCTTGCTGGCTTTATTGGAATATCACAGCCATTGGGTCACCAGCCAACCCGAAAATCAGGATCAAGAGGATTATCCCATGGGGCTGGTCGATTTGAACCAAAAAGGGCTGTATCGCCAAATGGTATGGGCGGTCAACCAATTATCCATCGGCTATTTCGACTGGCGGGAAGGCCGGATCATAGAACTGCGCTTTGATCAGGATGGGTACAGCACCCGCCTGGCACCTGATCTAAATGCCGGCAGTGTTGCTCTTCAGTATTATTTCTCGAAATTATATGATAGTCAAAACTGGCTGAATGCCATAGACATCGATAAAGGTTTCCCGGCTTTATACGAGCGCATGTTTGGCAATCCTTGGGTAAGAGCGCAAGCGGTAGAACCATTGTACCCCCCAGGCTTGAAGCAGCCTCCTCTTATCCTGCCCTTCGAGATGAACCAATCCTGGAGTTTTACCGGGGGTCCGCACGGCGCCTGGGAGCAAGAAGGCTCATACGCTGCGTTAGATTTCGCCCCACCCAGTTCCAATTCGGGCTGTATCCCCTCCAACGCCTGGGTGACTGCAGCGGCTTCTGGCTTGGTCGTGCGCTCAGGAGGCGGCGTTATCGTCCTGGATCTGGACGGCGACGGCTTCGAGCAAACCGGTTGGGCATTACTCTATTTGCACGTTTCCACAGAAGATGCTGTACCGGTTGGCACCTGGGTGGAAATGGGACAGCCTCTCGGACACCCCTCCTGCGAAGGCGGTCATGCAACCGGAACGCATATCCACATTGCCCGCAAATTCAACGGGGAGTGGATAGCCGCCGATGGTCCAATGCCCTTCAATCTCAGCGGATGGGTAGCCCACTCCAGTGGACGGGCATATTATGGCAGCTTGACTCGCGATGGGGATACCGTCACTGCCAGCATGGGCAGTTCGAGTGCCTCAATTCTTAAACGCACTGCAGATGATCCGGTCAATCCATAGAATATCCGCCAAGATAATAGCCCTCTGGGTCACATGTGTCCTCTTGCTTAACAGTTGCCAGGGTTCAGCACGTAATCCAATCGAGACCCAACCTTTGTCTGAAAATTACAACCAGAAGAGCGCGCTTCCATCTTTCACGCCTGATAACACTTCATCGTTATCGACACCTTTTCGAACCCCAACCAAAAAATCCACTCTAAAAGGGTCAAGCACGGCTGAAATCAATTCTACGAAGCCATCCACACCCACTTCCTTGCCGCTGATTTATTATGCCCAATCGGGGGACACGCTCACCACCGTAGCCAGACGCTTTGACATTTCGTTCAGCGAAATTACCTCCGACCAATATCTGCCCTCCCATGGATTGCTAGCATATAACCAGAAATTATTCCTTCCGGCACATCTGGCAAAGCTTGTAAAACCTGATTATTTAATTCCGGATAGCGAAGTCGTCTACAGCCCCTCCGCCATCGATTTCAAAATTGCCACATTTTTGCGGAAATCGAATGGGTACCTTTCCTCTCATCGAGAGTATCTTGCCAGCACAGGCTGGACGCATGCCTCGGACATCATTCAACGGGTTGCTTTGGAAAATTCGATCAATCCTAGGGTTCTGCTTGCTCTATTAGAATATCATTGCCATTGTGTTTCAGGTGAAATTTCCCCGGATGTGGCTGAAGACGCCTTGCTTGGAAATGAGGACTTTCGTCAGGCAGGTCTGTACCGACAATTAAGTTGGGCATCCAGCCAGCTTGCGGTAGGCTATTATGGCTGGCGTTCGGCTGACCTGCTCGAATTTTCTTTAAAGGATGGCAGTATCATTCACCCTGCCCCCAATATCAACGCCGGAAGCGTGGCTTTACAGTATTATTTTGCTTTCGAAAACGACCGGGCGGCATGGCTAAACGCGACCGACCTTGAGACAGGATTGCCTGCCCTCTATGAGCAAATGTTTGGAGACCCTTGGCAAAGAGCAGCCCTGGTGGAACCATTGATTCCCAGCCATCTAAAACAAATCCCGATGCAGCTTCCCTTTGAAGTAGAAAGAAGCTGGAGCTACACCAGTGGGCCGCACCCAGCCTGGGAAAAAGAAGGGGCTTTGGCAGCCTTAGATTTTGCCCCAGCTACCTATAATAGCGGCTGCCTGCCTACCGACGCGTGGGTGACGGCCGTGGCTGATGGACAAGTGGTGCGTTCCGAATTCAACTATGTTATTCAAGACCTGGATGACCCTATCGAAGGTAAAAGTGATGGAATAGAACAAACCGGGTGGGCAGTGTTATACATGCATATCGCCAAAAACGGGGCTGTTCCCGCCGCGGTTCATTTGAAAGCCGGTGATCGCATCGGTCAACCTTCATGTGAAGGGGGACGCTCCACCGGAACGCATGTGCATATTGCCCGCAAATATAACGGCGAGTGGGTACTGGCAGATGG
>JBDKUB010000549.1:0-3674 GCA_039679915.1 Anaerolineaceae bacterium | reverse complement strand
TGCAAAGCTTCACGGATGGGTTCATCGACTGCACCGGTGACCACGATAACCGGCGACAGCCCAGCCTCTAAAGCAGTTACTGCAGCCCGCCTCACCAATGGCTGGCCTTGCCAAACCAACAACTGTTTAGGCTGCCCAAAACGGTGCGCTTCTCCACCAGCCAATACAACGCCCGCGATGGATTCATGAACAGAAAATATATCTTTCTTTTTATCGAGATAACTTTCATGAATCGAAGTCGAACACAGGTCTCCTTCTCCCTTATTATTAATTCCCACTTCAGTCGGTTGAAAGATCGAACCGATCACAACTGCATGATATTTTTCTAAAAGCGCCGGTGTCATCTTATAAGCGGTAGATTGTAATTCATCTCCCTCAGCTTGATTTAAGAAAACCACCCGATGAGAATGTGACGGAATATTTTTCATACCACCCAGAGGATGCAATAATACATCTTGTAACGCTCGAGGGGTGATTTTTTCACCAAGTGCCAATCCGGACAATTCCGCAAACTTATCCGGCCGATGCACCCATTCATTCGATAAAGGTTTACCTATACCGGAAAGTCCGGCTAATACGACAACGGTATCGACGAATGAAGGAATAACCGGTTCATAATCTGCAGGGGCTTTCAAGGGCAACATGCGCGCACCGTCTGCTTCGATCAATAACGGGAAATGGTGAATATCTGCCAGAGCGAGCATCTCTTCGGGAGGAATGCCGGTAATGCGAAATTTCTCGGATTTAGCCGGCTCTCCGGTTACCATGACCAATCCGTTTGGAAAATTATCTCGCAAAGATGCCAGGTCATGCCCGTCTTTTATTACAATGTGGCAATCGGCATTGGCAGCCTGGAATAATCCCAAGTGGGTAGTTGTCGAGACCATGACTGAGGCAGGAGACGGTGAGGTTTCCAGTAATTCCCTGCCTAAAATAAACATTCCGCTGGTTTTTCCCCCCGCTCCAACAAATGCCACCCTCGGTGAAGTCTTTAATCGTAAGGCTGTTGAAAGTTTCATCAACTCACCCTTATCCATGTATTTTATTTCCACAAATGTGGTCTCAATTCCGCTTTGGAGAGTATCGCTTCTAATACGCCTCCCCCAACTGCCAGGGCGCGCTCAGATAATAGACTGCACACTCGCACATCATCATGGGGGTCTACATCCCCGATCTCGAAACCCTTCTGCACGGCTACCCCTTCATGCACCAGTCCTCTCAACACCCCTTTGACGGGCGCATTCACCACCTGCCCACCGACCGATGCAACCGGTTGTTTGGCTTCCAGGTGATCACCAATCTGCGCTAATGTCTCGATAACGCCATCCGCTTGAGCAAATAATCGATATTCATCGGTGGAACGACCAATATATCCCGATAATATTGCATCAACTTCAGGCGAGCCTTGCCAATAGACCCGACCCATTTGATAACCGCGGTTGGTTCCAATCGCAGCATGGCAATTGACACCTGCTTCGAAACCCTGCCCCAATCCGATGAACAGCGTGACCCGACGTGCATCCAGCTCTACTCGCTCCTCGAGCATTCTAGCATCCACCACTACCGTGGGATGGATGAATTGGATGGCGTCTCCCTGCGGATCAATTAACACCGGGATGATACCCTTGGCAAAAACCTGTAAAATGCGCAGTGAATCGCTCGGGTCGCTAACTTTTTTAGCCGTTATACCTTCTACGGTTGTTTCATTAGAGTAAACAGCATCAGCAAACGAAACCATTCGGCACTTCGCTAAAGGCTTTTCCAATTCCGAGATTGCTACCCGGAATCCAGCCCGGTGCAAACGCAACGCTACACCGCTGGCAACTTCGCCACCACCGCGGATGAGAACGATCATGGCTTCCTCGGTAATTTCCCCAAAGCGCGTAATACCCGTTCGGGCGTCAAAGGAAATTCATGGAACCAAATACCTGTCGCGTCGTGAACCGCCGCAATGACTGCCGGTGCAAATGGCAGGAATGGCATTTCCGCCATACCTCGCGCTCCCCAGGGTCCGCGTGGATCGGGATATTCTAGAATGAGCGAATGAACTTTATCGGGTACATCCAACACAGTCGGAATCAGATAAGTGGAAAGGTGCTGGGTTTGGACATAGCCATCTTTTTGGATAAAGTTTTCCAATATCGAATAGCCAGTGGCTTGCACCACTGCCCCTTCGATCTGCCCTTTGACCTGCTGGGGATTGATGGCATGACCCACATCGTCAGCGCTGAAAACATCCACAATGTGGATACGACCCGTTTCGGTATCCACCTCAACCCGGACCGCCTGCGAAACATAGCCATAGGCGAAATTGGGTACGCATTTTCCGGTTTCTGGATCGAAAGGTGTGGTTTTAGGTGCCATATACTTATAGCGGGCAATGGCGGGCCTTTCTTCAGCTTTCCATTTGGCAAGGGCTTCCTCACATGCCCCCTTGATCGCATTGCCTGCCATAAAGGACATCCGTGAAGCACTGGCACTACCGGAGTTGTCGGTTGTCGCTGTATCGGATGCCACCAATGTTATTTTTTCGAGCGGCACACCCAAGCCTGCTGCGGCAAATTGGGTAAACACGGTATGAGAACCTTGTCCGACATCGGCGCCGGCATGATGAACGATCACCTTTTCTATCTCTGAGCCACCATGAATTTCGACCGTTGCCCAGCTATGCTCCGCGGCTCCATATGAAAAGCCGACATTCTTATACGAGCAGGCAAACCCAACCCCAGATTTAATATGCGGCGCACAGGGTTTTGCTGCCGTATCTATCTGATTCTTTTGGGGAGCCTTCCAGCCTTGAGCCGTCTCCTGCCACCCGGCTGCCTTGGCGCATTCGGTAACCACGTGCGGCATGCTAACCCCGGGTGGTAACGGCGAATCCACTGCCATAATCGACCCTTCGCGAAAAACATTCCTCATGCGGATTTCTACAGGATCCATGCCGAGTTTTTCCGCCAAACGGTTCATCTGTGTTTCTGCAGCAAAAGTAGCTTGCGGTCCTCCAAAGCCTCGGAATGCACCGGTCGGAATATTATTGGTATAAACAGCATATGAATCTACTTTTACATTGGGAATTTCATAAGCTCCGCTGCACATTAAAGTAGCGTTCCCTAACACCTTAGTCGAAGTGTAAGCATAACTGCCGCCATCCGCAACCATCTCCACTTCCACGGCGGTAACTTTCCCTTCTTTTGTGGCACCCCAGCGGGTGCGAATGATATAGGGATGGCGTTTGTGATGTCCTATGATGGATTCCTCACGGCTCCAAATGATTTTGACCGGTCGATCAATGCCCCGTTCATGTAACCTCAAGGCTGCCAAAGCTAGGATGATTTGAACCGACATGTCCTCGCGCCCGCCAAATGCTCCCCCAATGGCAGGGTAAATTACCCGCACGCGCTCCAAGGGTAAATCGAGGGCATGCGCAATTTGCTCCTGGTCCTCATGCGTCCATTGACCTGCTACTTGAACGGTTACGCGCCCTTCCTCATCGATATATCCTAGCCCCGCTTCAGGCTGCAGGTAAGCATGTTCCTGGGATGGTGTACGGTATTCCCCTTCGACAATAACATCTGCTTGGGCAAAGCCGGCTTCGACATCACCTTTACGGATGCGGAGATGACAAAATATATTCGAATCGCGTTCGGGGTGGAGTAGTTCGGCACCCGGCTGCA
>JBDKUB010000004.1:0-4748 GCA_039679915.1 Anaerolineaceae bacterium | reverse complement strand
ATTTTTACTGAGTTTTATGCTTCTTGCGGCATAGGTGTCCCGCTATTTTTTTTGAAGGGGGGCGGGAAGATAGATTCGAATTCCTCACGGGTCACCGTTTCGACTTCAAGCAAGCGTTCAGCCAGGGTGTCCAATTTATCTCGATATTGAATCAACAGCGATTTAGCTTTCTTGAAAGCATCATTCACCAATTTACGAACTTCTTCATCGATCTGTTCGGCTACCGCCTCGGAATAATCGCGCTGTTCGGAGATTTCCCTGCCGAGGAAAATCAATTCTTCTTTTTGGCCATAAACCAATGGACCTAAACTCTCACTCATGCCCAGGCGGGTAACCATGGTTCTAGCCATATGGGTTACGCGTTCCAAGTCATTGGATGCACCGGAAGTAATATCGTTGAAGACCAATTCTTCGGCAGCCCGCCCACCTAATAAGCTAATCATGTCAGCGATTAATTTCTTCCGTGGTACTAAAGTGCGGTCTTCCTCAGGCAGTGCCAGGGTGTATCCACCAGCCATACCGCGGGCGATGATGGAAACCTTGTGAACTGGATCGGCTTCAGGAAGGGCATTCATAAGAATAGCATGACCCGCTTCATGGTAAGCGACGATGCGTTTTTCTTCGGCACTGATCAGGCGGCTTTTACGTTCGGGTCCGGCAATCACGCGTTCGATGGCTTCTTCCATCTCGCTCTGGCGGATCATTTTTTGATTGCGGCGGGCAGCCAAAATGGCGCTTTCATTGACCAGGTTCTCCAAGTCGGCGCCGACAAATCCCGGCGTCGAACGGGCTAATATACTTAAATCCACATCCGGAGCTAACGGTTTGCCTTTGGTATGGACTTTCAAAATGGCTTCTCTACCGCGCATATCCGGCCTATCGAGGATGACGCGTCGGTCGAAACGCCCAGGTCTTAATAATGCCGGATCGAGAATATCAGGTCGGTTAGTGGCAGCGACGATGATCACATTCGTGTCCGTATCGAAACCATCCATCTCGACCAGCATCTGGTTGAGGGTTTGTTCGCGTTCATCATGGCTTCCGCCAAGACCGGCGCCGCGTTGACGTCCTACAGCATCGATCTCATCGACAAATACGATACAAGGCGAGTGACGCTTGGCTTGATCGAACAAGTCTCTCACCCGACTGGCACCGACGCCAACGAACATTTCGACAAACTCTGAACCGGATATGGAGAAAAATGGAACGCCCGCTTCGCCAGACACTGCTTTTGCCAGCAGGGTTTTACCCGTGCCCGGTGGGCCAACAAGCAAAACGCCTTTAGGGATGCGGGCTCCTAAAGAGATGAACTTTTCGGGTTCGCGTAAAAATTCAACGACCTCGTATAATTCTTCTTTTGCTTCATCAACACCTGCAACATCCTCGAATGTCACTTTAGGCTGATCCCCTGTAAACATTCTCGCGCGTGACTTACCAAAAGACATGGCTGCGTTGTTGCTGCCTTGGGCTTGTCTAAACACAAACCAAAAAACAATGGCTAAAATGATAAATGGCGCAGCATATCCCAACATGGAAATCACCCCTACCCAGGCACTGGGAGGTTTTACTTCTACCTTTACTTTGCTCGAAGAAAGTTGGTCTGCGCTGACACCCAGGTTTTTTAATTGATCGACTAAAGTAGTTTCAGGTTCTTTGTGAGAAATGCGCTCGCTGCCGTCTTTAAAGTAGATAACCCTCAATTGGTTATCGTCTTCTACAATCACTCTTTGGATCAAACCACTTTTAATATCATCAGCTACTTTGTTCAAGGGCAGTACTTCTTGACTAGTGGCTTGTTGCTGGAAATTGATGACCACCATTGTAATGATGGCAATGAACAATAAAATGTAAATAATCGAAGACCGATTACGTGGTGAATTCACATAAACCTCCAATAATATACGACGAATTATATCGTCAATGGAACATTATACCAATCTCCTGCCCCGCCTGGTAGATGCTGAGACATATAAATTAAAAATTCTAACAAGGTTCTAATAAGAATTGGGTTTATTTACTCGTATAAGCATGCAAATTTTTATAGACTTGTTGAATATGCAGCCGATCATGACCGGCGATGATATTGACCAATTCGATCAAACGGGTAGGTCCAAAAATCGCATGACGGGCAGAACGTTGCCAGGTCGCTGGCTGGATGTTTTCGAGGTAATCCACAAGTCTCGTTCTCGCCTGAATAAAACTATTCATAGCTTGATGGCCATCCTGATTGATATATTGCCGTTCGTTAGCCCAGGGATCGGTATCTTTCCCGGCTAGAAATGGATTATCTTCGGAGAGAACGGCTTCAACCCGCGGTAGGTTAACTTCAGCATCCACATCCCTTAGATGACACAAAATTTCCGCAATGCACCATTCGTCTGCTTGAATTCGTTTATTCCATAGTAGTTTATCGATTTGGTTGCAAATGGTAAGCAACGCGGCTGGTGTAGACTTCAATATTGGGAGTAGGGCGCTTGGGGAAGAAAAATTGGGTTCGAGTGGATCTTGAGGTGTGGCATCTAACCAGGGTAAGAATTGGCTGATTTCTTCTAGGGTAACTGTGGGGGTTGAGTTGATCTGTCCGACATTACGGCCGTTTTTTATCCATACGGTGCAAATCCCGAGCGAACGGGCTGGTTCGATGTCGTTGATCATATCATCACCAACCATAATAACCGGACCTTCCTCCCAACCAAGTTGAGCCAAAAACTCAGCAAAAAATGCCGGATTGGGTTTGGCAAAATGAAAGGTTTCATAGGAAGGGATCAGTGCAAATGGATATTCGTCAGCAGGTAAGCCAGACCATTCTAATCGTTGGATTATCGCCGTTAAAGGAAAGAGGGGATTGGTAGCAATGGCAACTCGATAGCCTCGTTCGGCCGCCTTTTTTACCAGGGTAACAGCAGCAGGTATGGGAGAAGTGAATTTCTGTAAGGAAGAAAATTTCTGTGAATAAAAATTATTCAGAGTTTCTGTTAGTTGGTGTTCTTCATATCCGATTGCCGGATAGAAAACTTCATCAAAGGTTTGCTTTAAACTGCGATCCAACCGATTATTTGCAGCCATTACATCGGTTGCCGCTAAAAGCGCTTTTTTCAATTTCACAGGATCGATATGGTCTTCAAGATAGCGAGATAGAGCTTTTAAATATTCGGGAATGAATATTTCCGTATTATTATGCAGCAGTGTATTATCCAGATCAAGGAGTAGTGTGATCGTCATGCAAATCTCCTGAAAAAACATCCGGGAGCTGGTGGCATTCACCGCACCCGATATGTGGTTCAATCACCGTTTGTTTCGTTTTTGTACAAAAGGCTGTTACTCTTACTTGTTGTCTGATAAATGGAAAAGGGCGATATAATTCAGGTTTTAAAATCATATAGGTGCAGGCATTTGCCAATAGAATCCCAGGGACAGGACAATCAGCGCAAAGCGAACGTTTCCAACGTAAGGGTGTCTGTGCTTGATTGAGAAGCCGACATTCTTCGATATTGCGCCCGCGGTAATAATCCCCGAAAAAATATGGGCATTCCTTTCCTGCTGGAGTACGCATGATAAAAAGCTTACCCTTTATACGCGAGTTATATAGGTTCCAGTGCGTGTATCTACTCGGATTGTATCGCCCTCATTGATGAAATTTGGGACCTGCACTTGCAATCCGGTTTCTGTGGTGACTTTCTTGGTTACACCGGTAGCTGTATCACCGCGCACCGCAACATCAGCATGGCTTACCAGCAGATCGACCGAAGTGGGCAGTTCAATATCCAATGGTTCACCCTGGTAGAATGTCAGTTTGGCTTCCAAGCCTTCTTTTAAGTAACCAACGTTATCACCCAATAACTCAGCCGGGATTGCCGGTTGTTCATAAGTATCGAGGTCCATAAAATAATAGAGTGAATTATCTGAGTATAAATACTGCACATTGTGATAATCTAAACGTACATCCTGAACTCGATCACCCGATATAAAAGTTTTTTCAAGGATGGTACCGGTGCGCATATTTCTTGCTTTAACGCGTATGGTGGCTTTGCCTCGCCCAGGTTTATGATGCTCATAATCTAACACCTTATATAGGGTGGAGTCATGTTCGAATGTGACACCTTTACGCAAATCATTTACATCGATCATAGAAATAACCTTTCATTAAACAAAAATTACAACGAAAGTGGATTATAGCCTAGTCTCAGGGGCAATACAAGAGTAGTAAAAAAGCAAATGAATATAGTTCTTTGTATTATGATGAAATATTGATTTGAGATATTATACGCATTTTCATTGAATATGTTTGGCATTCGGTTAATAAGCTCTTAACCAATAATTTATTCATGTGGTAAACTTTGTTAATGAGTGTTCCTCATATTGATTCGGAGGATTGAATGACGAAAAAGGAAAAGAAAGTTGTATATATTGAAGATGAACCTGAGATGATTGATCTCGTCACATTGATCCTCAGCCGAAAAGGGTTTACGGTCAAAGGGGCGAATGGCGGCAGGGAAGGATTAGACCTGGTTAAAAAAGAACTACCTGATCTTGTATTGCTTGACTTAATGATGCCCGATGTAGATGGGTGGGATGTTTTCCAGCAAATGAAAGCCGAGACGAAAACGAGAAAAATTCCGGTTATTGTTATTACGGCTAAAGCACAAAGCATCGATAAGGTTCTTGGATTGCAAATCGCTAAAGTAGCTGCATATATTTCGAAACCATTTACTCCCCAAGAGTTAATCGATAGTGTGGAAAGAATATTT
>JBDKUB010000450.1:0-5557 GCA_039679915.1 Anaerolineaceae bacterium | reverse complement strand
TGGTTATCCTTACCCCCCAATCCATGACAAAACCAACCGAAATCGCTGTGGAATTACAAAAATACGCCCAAAGCTTTGGTAAACCAATTCTTGCTAGCTGGATGGGTGGGAATGAAGTAGCCGAGGGAGCCAGTCTGCTCAATAAAGCCAGTATCCCCACCTTCCCATATCCCGACACGGCTGCCCGAATGTTCGATTACATGGCTCAATTTGCAGATAACTTACGCAGCCTATACGAAACTCCAACTTCGAATCCCAACAATAATCATAATTCTTATGATTACAAAAAAGCTGAGCAAATCATCGCCCATGTCCGTGAAACAGGCAGAACGATCCTCACCGAATTCGAATCTAAAGAATTATTGAAATCCTACAATATTCCCACCGTTGAAACCCGCATCGCACTTACCGAGGATGAAGCGGTAAAAGCCGCTGAAGAGATCGGTTTCCCAGTTGTTTTGAAACTCCACTCTGAAACGATTACACACAAAACAGATGTTGGAGGTGTCCAATTAGATTTAGCTAATGCTGATGCAGTGCGGAATGCCTTCAATGCCATAAAAATGTCGGTTAATAATAAAGCGGGTGAAAAATCTAAAGATGGTACACCCAATTTCTTGGGAGTTACCGTTCAGCCCATGGCAAAGCTCGAGGGTTACGAATTGATCCTCGGAAGCAGTGTCGATCCGCAATTTGGTCCCGTATTGTTATTTGGCTTAGGTGGACAGTTGGTCGAGGTATTCAAAGATCGAGCGCTCGGTTTACCTCCGCTAAATGCCATTCTCGCGCGTCGAATGATGGAACAAACCCGCATCTACAAAGCCTTGAAAGGCGTACGCGGCCGAAAAGCGGTCGATCTAGAAGCTCTTGAAACTTTGCTAGTCGATTTCAGCCGATTGGTCGTGGATCATCCCTGGATCAAAGAATTAGATATCAACCCACTTTTGGCATCTCCCGAAAATTTATTGGCACTCGATGCACGAGTTGTCATCCACGACGCCAATGTTAATGACGAAAACCTACCCAAGCTGGCTATTCGCCCTTATCCAACACAGTACGTCGATACCTGGAAGGCAAAAAATGGCTGGGAAATAATCATCCGCCCAATCCGGCCTGAAGACGAAATTCCTTTGGTCGAATTCCACGAAACCCTATCCGATCGCACCGTGTACCTGCGTTATCTTCATCCGATGCTGCTCAATCAGCGTATCGCTCATGAACGGTTAGCTCGAATTTGCCACACCGATTACGATCGAGAAATTACCCTCATTGCTGAATATAAGGACCCTGCCACTGACCAATATAAAATTTTGGGAGCAGGGCGGCTTAGTAAACTGCACACAATGAACGCAGCCCGAATTAGCATCCTCATCAGCGATTTGTGTCAGGGAGTAGGAATAGGAACTGAATTATTACGCCGGGTGATTCAAGTAGCCAAAGATGAAAAACTCGAAGAAATCGAGGCAGTCATTACCCATGATAACCAGGTAATGAATCACATTTTTACAAAACTCGGTTTTACAATTACCCCAATCGAAGATAATAAGATCAGTGCAAAGTTATCCCTGAATTAATTGAAACAGTTTCAATAAAAATGCACTCGAAGGATCATTATTCGAGTGCATTTTCGTTTATTCATCGAAAGAAAAAGTCGATTCGGAATAATAACGGATGGCATTTGCTGCCATGCGCTCCATCATCCAATCTTCAAGCCACTTTTCTTTTTGTTCTAAGGTCCAATTCGCATTTAATACCGACAAGGGAATATTTATATTCAATGCCCGGTAGGGGATGATATGGCGTGTTACACCGCTGGGTACTTTATCTCCATTTTTTGCAATCATCAATATATCCGATGGACTGTATTGAGGAAAAACAATCAATGCAGTAATATTCGGATAATATGGTTTTTGGATTTCCCAGATATCATTCGAAGCTCTAAAAATATCGGCTTTCCCTTTGTAAGCATTGACAATTTTATTCAAGAGATGAATATCATGAAGAATTTTCCCGTCCGGACTAACAACTATCCGAACACCCCGATCATTGATGATATAAGCTGCTGCAACATTAGTAGCCAATGCTTCTCTAGCGGTGGTTATTGAGCAGCTTTCCAATTTCAATCCGGTAACTTTGGTCAACTCGGAATCGAATTCTTCCTCCTACATACCTGATACAACGTGATACCAGGTATCCAATTCAACCCCGGGATCCGCATAACTCACCAGTTGTACCACCAGATGTGGCACACCCATCGATTTGAAAGCCATCGATCGGTTAGCGCCATCCAGTATCATGTATCGCTTATCATCAGGTATTAATGAAACAATCGGGGGATTTTTTAATACCTGTTCCTTCATAACGCGTTGAACCAATTTTTCCACACGACGCGGATCAGTATCCTCGTGGGGGACTAATAAGTCTGTGGGTATGACTTTCAATACAGGTAGATTTGTGCTCGTTCTCATATTCTTCTCCAGCCGACTATTATATCTGTTTCTTCAATTTTATGTCTTGTATCATTCTCCAATAAACGATATTTTGGATTTGGCAGAAAATCTAGTATAGGGTAGAATCGACAATTGGTCATGATTTTTGGAGGTATTGATTGTCTGCTGAAGCAAATAAATTCGATAACGCATCTGAAGATTTTTCCCAACCCAGAAAAAAAAGTTTTGGGTATGGATTATTTTCTATTTTGGTTAATATCTTTGTGATTCTTTTAATCGGGTTCGCAGGATTTTTAGCCTGGAATAAATATATCAATAAAAGCAGCCAATTATCATTTCTACAGCCGAAAACCGACTTAATCCAAGAAACACCTACGCCGGTGCCATCACAGGAAGTTCCAAATACAACGGTTGATCTTTCTTCACAACTACAAAATATCTCTTATGAAAAACAAGGTATTGGTAGAATGGCTATGCCTTTGACTACCATTCCTGATCGGCCTTCACAAAATATCGTTACCTACACCGTTCAAACTGGTGATACACTTTTTACAATTGCTGATATTTTCAAAATCAAACCTGAAACACTATTATGGGGTAATTATGATACGCTCCAGGATAATCCACATTTTTTGAAGCCGGGTCAAGTATTAACTGTTTTGCCTGTCAATGGAACTTATTATCAATGGACAGAGGGCGATACCATCGAAAAAGTGGCAGCTTATTTTAATACCACGCCTGATGATATCTTGTCTTTTACCGCGAATAATATCGATTTAACAAAACTTTCGGAAAAAGATTCTGGAATTCAGCCAGGAACCTGGATCATAGTTCCAAATGGGAAGCGCGCCATTAAAGACTGGGGACCGCCTGCTATTACGCGTTCTAATCCGGCCTCTGCCCGATATTATGGAGCGGGTTCATGCGGTTCGGTCTATGAGGGGGCTGTTGGGACAGGCTCGTTTGTCTGGCCAACAACCGACCATACAATATCTGGCAACCAATACAATCCAAACGTGCACCCTGCCATCGATATTGGCGGTCAACTCGGCAATCCTGTTTACGCAGCAGATACAGGTGTAGTTGTCTATTCAGGTTGGAGTGACTTCGGCTATGGCTATCTGCTTGTAATCGACCATGGAAATGGCTGGCAATCTGCTTATGCGCACTTGAATTCGGTTGGCGCCAGTTGTGGACAAAGCGTCATCCGCGGCGGGTTGGTTGCTACACTGGGCTCGACCGGCAATTCAACTGGACCGCATTTGCACTTTGAGCTAATATTCAATGGTGTTAAAGTTAATCCTCTCGAATATGTTCAATGAGGATATTACTTGAGGGTGTTGAAAAAGAATAAGCCACAATGGGGCTGTCCTAAAAGAAGGCTGTCACCTCGAGCAAAGCGAGAGGTCTTTTCATATGCATATTAAGATGTCTCGCTTCGCTCGACATGACATATATGACTTTTTGGACAGCCCCATGAATAATTTACTTCACCCTTACCCAACCTCCCCTATAAATCAAGGACAGATTTTTATGAGTTAACAATGTTGCTTTTTTCAACACTTTCTTACTTTGCATTTGGATAAAACTGATGTACAATCCATCAGGTAAATTTATTATGGATTTATTATCTTTTTTGGGAGGCATTCTTTATGTCGCAATATGATTCAAACGAGATAACCAATGATGATAAGATTTGGTCTGCGTTAGGTTATCCAATCCCATTAATCCCCATTTTTATGTTATTGATAGAAGAAAAGAGAAATCGTCCCTTTATTCGATTTCATGCGGTTCAATCTTTGGCAGTAAATGTAGTACTTTATGTCATCGTTTTGGTAATCAGCTTTTTAACGCTCGGATTTGGGGCAGTTTGTGCACCAATAGCCTGGTTGATCACGCTCTGGCCAGCCTATGAAGCTTATCAAAGTAAATGGGTCGAACTGCCTTTTATTACTAACTTTATAAAGAAACAAAATTGGGTCTAAATTAATAAATATATTACAATTAGATAGAAGATATTTCCCAAACCATATATAGTCGCAGGGAAGAGACCCAGAAAAAATGGGCACCGAAGGTGCAAATCTAGCACTGTCAAGAGCTAGATGAATCTCTCAGGTAAAAGGACCCTGTTGCAAATATCCTCTGGAAAGCTTCAAGCGACAATTTTCGTCGCAAGACACCGAAGGGGCAAGTGCTCAAAAGCACGAATCTCTCAGGTAACAGACAGAGGCGCACGCTGTGTCAACGTGCGCCTCTTTGTTTTTTTATATTCTAATTCAATCGGAGGATTCCCATGAATATTCTTGCTTCAAACAAATATACAAAAAATGATGAATGGATAAAAGTCGATGGAAATATTGGCACGATCGGCATATCCGACTATGCGCAAGAGCAACTATCTGACATTGTTTTCGTCGAAATCACGGTCTCTGTTGGCGATACCGTAAAACAAGGTGATTCTTGCGCCACCTTAGAATCGGTTAAAGCCGCGGCTGATGTTTATGCACCCGTCAGCGGAAAAGTCATTGCTGTAAATGAAGCACTCCCCGATGCGCCTGACACGGTCAACAGTGACCCCTACGGAGCGGCTTGGATGGTCAAGATCGAATTATCCAATCCATCTGAATTGGATAATCTGTTGGACGCATCTGCCTATGAGGCATTTATTAAATCAAAAGAATAGGATACCGAATATCATATGGATGAAAAATTGAGGTGATTATGTATCTACCCCATACCGAATCCGAACGCGAAGCCATGCTTGCAACGATTGGTGTGAAACAATTGGATGACCTTTTTAACAACGTGCCCTCTGATAAAAGGTTCCCAAAATTAATTCTTCCTTCGGCAATCACAGAAATGGAAGTCTCTTCAGAAATTCAAGATTTAGCTTGGGCAAATAATACGACTCGGGAAATGGCATGCTTTCTCGGAGCTGGCGCTTATAACCATTATGTGCCTGCGGCTGTCGATTCGATCTTACGCCGCGGGGAATTCTATACAGCTTATACGCCCTATCAACCCGAAATTTCTCAAGGAACATTACAATCCATTTTCGATTATCAAAGCCTTATTACGGCATTAACCGGAATGGATGTTAGCAATGC
>JBDKUB010000380.1:0-4587 GCA_039679915.1 Anaerolineaceae bacterium | reverse complement strand
CAATCGGCCAGAAAAGGTCTACCATCCGACGCGCCAATCCGCCCATGGTGACTACCGACACCTGTCCTCCAGCGCTTACACCCGGGATCATTAAAGCATCGAGATAAGGCTTAGCCAACGTTCTCTGGGGGATAAGCAGGAGGATGGACGCGGCAGGAATGCCTTGTGACATCAAAAAAAGAAGGCGTTCTATGCCAATTGTGGTTTTTCCACACCCTGCTGGTCCCTCTAAGAATATTTTTTCATCCAGAGGGGATTCAATCAATCGGATTTGTTCTTCAGTGAGTTTGTAGGTATTCAAGATTAGACAAAGATTTTCGATAATCGATCCGGGTTCTGTGGGTTTTCAAACCACCGGCTGAAATTTACAGAATGACGTAAAAACCTGAAATACTCTTGTGGGTCGACATCTTTATTGTAGTAATCCAACAAGGTCCAGTTTAATATATAGAGATTGCTGGCATTGATCATCCAGGGTAAGTAGCAGCGTTCGAGTGGGGTGAGAGGCGAAATTTCTTGTGAATTTGATAAATATAATTGATACTTTTCATAGAACAATTTTACTTGAGGGAGTTGAAGTTCACCATCGTTTTCCGATTTCCAGGAAGTGAAGAAGTACCATAATGCCAGCGCTACGTCGAACAGCCGGAAATCCACCTTCGACCAGTCGAAATCGAACAAACCACTCACTTGCTCTCCGGTGAATTTCAAATTGCCCGGATGATAATCACAATGGATGACACATTGCATTAATTGAGCTACTTCAGGCTGGGAAAGAATAGACCGGGTTTTTTGAAGGTCAGTGTTCAAGAAAGGTAGATTAGCCAGCAAATAGTCATCGAACAGCGTATGTTTATTTTTAGTGGAAACGGTGGAAAGAAAGTCGTTAATCTGGTTCAAGAGATCTAATATTTTCAATTCGGCGCGTTTTCCTTGCGGCTGCAAATCGGTGACAGCCGCATGAAATTGCGCCAGAATTTGCGCAGAGCTGATGATCTCTCCGGCAGTGCATTGCGGATCGACCCAGGTATATCTATCTTCACCTTGGAGGAAGTCGAAGATGGCATAGAATGTCCCTAGTTGATCCGCTTCATCGCGGAATAAATGAACATAGGATTTTCCATGCCGGGTTTTATAAATGCAAGCTACCGGGAGTGTGTGATATTCCACCAGGTGATTGATGACGGAATGTTCAAAAAGCAGTTCTTCCTCTTTGACGCCTTTTTTATAACGCCGTAAAAAGCTTTTTTTTATTTTCCCATCCTTGATGGTTTCGATAGTGAAGCTGGTGTTAACAAAGCCGCGGATATCTTTTTGATAGTTCGTCAATTTTCCAAGGTCATAATGCTCAAGGATATTTTGTAGTTCAGAATTCGCCTGATGATCCAATGTTTTTCTCCACAATGATGTTTTTTATCGATGACGATAAGTATGATAATCGTTATTCATTATCTGCTAAAAATGGATAACTTTATTTTGTAAATTGTACTTTGATAGGGGAGATTCGGCGAGTGGATTTATTGAGAATCATTACATATCATTATTGGTTTTTTTCGTCAGTAATTTCAATAAATTCAATAAAGCCAGAAGGCATCCGCTTTGAGTTGCGGTTGATTCGATCGTAATACCTACTTCATTCCACCCTTTTATGACGGCTTTTTGTTCCAGACTCCCATTCCCATAAAGCTCAGCAGCAGCTTGAGAGGTCATAAAGGCAGCGGATTGGAAATTGGTTGTGGCTTGGAGTTTATCGCATAATGCCTTGTACCAGATGCGGCCGGCTTTTTCCCAGGCATAACCTCCCATCTCTATGGCAGAAATGTAAAAGGCATGGTTGGGAATGCCAGAATTGATGTGAACCCCTCCGTTATCATAGACTACATTGCGGTAGTCATTCATGTGGGCGGGTTGAGGGTCGCTGCCCAATACAGGATCATCATAGGCGGTTCCAGGCGCCTTCAAAGAACGCACGCCAATCCCCTTCACATTTGCGGTGAAAATCCCGGAACCAATAATCCAATCAGCCTGGGAAGCAGATTGATGCAACGAACGCTGCTTGACCAGGCTTCCAAAAATGTCCGATATCGATTCGTTTAGCGCACCCGATTGCTGGGTATATACCAGGCGAGCCTCATATTGCGTGACGCCATGTGTCCATTCATGCCCGATGATTTCTATGGCAATCGTAAAACGATTGAACAGACGTTCCGCTTCCGACAAATCCTCGTCGCCATCTCCAAACACCAGTTGTTCACCATTCCAAAAGGCATTATCGTATCCTTTTTGATAATGAACACTGGCATCCAGGCGCATTCCGAGACCATCATATGAGTTGCGTCCATAGGATTCCGCAAACAAATCATAGGCATAACCGATGCCATCGTAAGCTTCATTGACGGCTATATCGGCATTGGGTGAAGCGCCTTCAGCTCGTGCCAGTTGCCCGGGCAAGATAGTCCCTTCTTTGGCATCGTAGATCATGCGTTGTTTGCCTCCGGCTTCATGAGGCACCAGGCGCTGGGCTTCCTCCAGGAAATATACGCGTTTCAACCGAAATTGATCAGATATACGTAATGTTTTCAATGCCCACCGTTTTTGTGCGGGCGAGCCGTATTCGATGATATGGCTCAACATATGCGGGGGGATGATGCATTGAAGCGGATTGATATAATTCTGCACGAAATGTCGCCCTTTCTTAACCGCAACCGGTTATTTCTATAACATAATGTTGCAAATTTTAAGCCAGTTTTATGGTATATATCTTGGGCATAATTATGATAAAAATAGGATTATATAGTGATTATTAAACGGGAGGTTGTGCGATGAATATCAAAACGACATTGAATTGGGGCATTAAATTTATAGTGTTGGTAGGATTGCTGTTTTCGGTCAATGCTACGGGTCGCGGAGAAAGTGCGACCTCAAAACCTGTGCCTTTGGGAACCAATGGTTTTCCACAATATTACCTTCCCTTGGTTATAAACCCTCCTTCGGATACTATTATCATCGATCACCGCCATACCGACATCACCAAAATACCGGCAGATTGGCTGGCTAAAGCTAAATTGCTCACCCTGCATTATGGGCATACCTCGCATGGATCGCAGATTATCAGCGGCGCGGAATATTGGGAAGAGCAAAATGCACTTTATAACATCGATATACAATATGACGGTACACCAATAGAATTACCCGGCGACCTCACCGCATTGCGTATCTATGATGGGAATAGTGGAGGGGATACCTACATCGAACCTCAGGATTATTGGAGTGAAGAATCGGGACGTGAAAGAACTCGCACGGTTGCCAGAACCGGATTATTCGATTTCTCGATGTGGTCGTGGTGTGGGCAGCAAACAACTAACTCAGTAGACACAGTTCAGTTGTATCTGGATACCCTTAATCAATTCGAGACCGAATTTCCTCATATGCGCTTCATTTACATGACCGGGCACACTGAATCCCCTTACGCCACTCAAATAGAATTACAGCGTAATAACGATATGGTGCGTGATTTTGTGAATGCCAATCATAAGGTATTGTTCGATTTTGCGGATATCGAGAGTTATTACCCAAATGGCACTCCGGTTCCGGATGATCTCATCGATGATAGCTGCCCCTGGTGTCAGGCTTGGTGCAACGCCCACCCTGCAGATTGTGCCACCCTCCCTGATGGTTGCGCTCACGCTGATGCATCCTCCGAGAGCGGCTTTTTATGCAAGCTGAAAGGTGCGGCGTTTTGGTGGATGATGGCGCGGTTAGCAGGTTGGGACGGGATTAGCTGACCGTTCGTATTTTGGAAGCAGAACCCAAAAATTCATCATCATCGCCTGAGCTGGTGATTTGACATATATGATACTATTATTTGAATTTTCATCATCTTAGAATGAGCTTCTAGTTATGACATCATTCATATGCCTGAATCACGATTTTTGTATTCGAATCATCCCGGTCGCGTAAGGAATTTTTTGGCAATCTTAAGACAGCCCCCTTCTTATCCTCCCATTTTTATCAAAAATGGGGGAATGTCCGCAGGACAAGGGGGCATGAAAAATAAGAGCCAACATCCCCCCTCATCAAAATTTACCGAATTTCAAAATATTTTGGTATTGGCTATCGACCGTACGCCTTCCAACGGGTCACTTATATTAGGATGCCTGACGGTTACGGTTGATGTGAGCCATTTTGAATCACCTTGAAAAATGCTTCCACAACGGTAGGATCGAAATGCTTGCCGGATTCTTTTTGGATGTACTCTAACGCGTGTTTCTTCGACCAGGCTGGGCGATAAGGTCTGCTGGAGCATAGCGCATCCCAAACATCGACAACGGCAAATATTCGTGCAGCTAATGGAATTTCCATACCTTTCAATCCGCGTGGATAGCCGCTGCCGTCCCATTTCTCATGGTGGCAGAAGGGAATATCCATCGCCTCCCGTAGGTAAGATATGGGTGAAAGAAGCTGGAAAGCATATATAGGGTGCTGCCGCATGACTGCCCATTCGTTTTCTGCTAATGGACCGGGTTTAAATAGAATCGAGTCGGGAATACCCATTTTACCAATATCATGTAATAAGACACCCCGTTT
>JBDKUB010000499.1:0-4370 GCA_039679915.1 Anaerolineaceae bacterium | reverse complement strand
TATCGCCAGGTAACGAGCATAAGGATTCAAGATCAGGTAATTTGATATAAATAGTTGGTGAGGTGTGAGTAGTGATTAGTGAAAATCAATGTCTATTCTCACCTCTCACTACTCACCGATCACTCATGTTGATAGCTGAACGCTGCTCTACCTTCCCGATTGCTTGCGGGTCGCTTCGTAGGCAGCCACCAGGATGGGGATCAGGATGGCAGCAAAGATCAAGTTGGGTCCTGCTGCAGGTAGAAATTCTCCAACGATAGCCACCGCGGGTGAAAATCCATTGATCCAAATATCGGCTATTGCAGCAAAACCAATGCCAAGCCGGTTACCCAACATGCTCCAGGTAACCGCCGCGGCTACTTCGATGTTTTTGCCAAAGAAAATCCGCACCAGCAAAACCAGAACAAAACCAATGACCAATGATAAGCCGGCAAATGTGGAAATTTGAGCGTCACCGAAGATATTATTGGGCACGTCGTAGAACATCATATTGGCAAGATTGCGGTTGAACAGGTAGAAAAGCAAGCCGATTGCGGCTATCACACCGCTGATCCACAAAACGGTATCCATGCTTTTCTTCTTGTCCTTGAATAAGAAGACCATGCCGGCAATCATACCGACCAGACCGTTGCCAACGCTCCATTGGGGTGAGAGCCCGAAACCGGTTAACGCGTCGCCGAACATGTTGCCCACTGCGCCGGTGAAAAATCCAACCGTGGGACCAAATGCATAGCCGAAGAACATAGGGATGACAATGGCTGGGCGTAATGCTACTTGGCTGACAGATGGAACGACGAATACGGTGCCATTGAATAGATAGGAAAGGATGGCGTATAATGCGGCACCGATTGCCATGTACACCACTTCCCGTGTGCCCACTTCCCATATTTGGCTGCCACGGGTGACGTAGTACACAATGAATACGAGGAGCAAACCAATGGCGACAAAAAAGAAGCGCAACAGAGCGGTTTGATCAAGCTTCAAGTCGGGATTGATCATCCCGCCAATCCAGGCAATCAATAAGAAAACGATAAAAACGGCGACTAATGCCGAGATGACAGAAACTAGTTTTTTATCCATGAATGCATCTCCTCTCGATGAATAAAAATTTATTGAACATGCGCTAGAGTCTCTGCGCGTAGAAAACGCCCGGTGGCATGCACCCGTTCCAGATTGAGCTTGAGTAACGAGGTCGGCACCAGGCGTGTTGCAGAAAGCAGGTCGAAATCTCGCAGCACTTCCTCAGGTTTGCCATCGGCAATGACTTGCCCGTCGCTTACCAGCAGGACCCGGTTGGCGTAGATTACCGCCAGGTCGATATCATGGGTGATGAATAAAATGGCTTCGAAATTAGGAAGTTGTAAAATAGCATCCATGAATTCCATATAGTTGCGATAATCCTGTCCAGCAGTTGGTTCATCCATCACCAAGATGCGCGAACGCATGGCGAGAATGGCGGCGATACTGACCCGTTTCTGCTGCCCGAAAGAGAGTGACAATGGCGGATCTTTCTCCCTTCCGGTTAGGTGAACAATATCGATCGCTTCTTGTACCTCCTTTCTTATTTCTTCGGGATCATGTCCAAGATTGTTGGGACCAAACGCTAATTCTTCATAGACTGTAGGTGCAAAGAGCATATGGCTTGGACTTTGGAATACATAGCCTAATGTTTTTGCGATTTGCGCCACACTGATTTGGCGAGTATCTTTCCCATCTACCAGTACCCGGCCTGTTTTTGGCTTCAGCAACCCGATGGCATGTTTGACCAAGGTTGTTTTGCCTGCGCCGTTAGCACCAAGCACGGCAATGACATCTCCCCGTTTGATCTCCAATGTTATGCCTTTGAGAACGGTCGTATCACTCTCATAACCAAATGAGACTTCTTCGAATTGTACCAAGGGCTTTGAATTGCCAGCGGCGGGCTGAAATTGGATTGGTTGCGGCGGAGGATCGTTGGCTGCTCTCTCCATGATCAGAGGGGCAGGCAGCTTGATTTCATGATAATTCACGACCTTGCTCAATCCCTCCATGCTGCCGAAATATTGAATTTGTCCCTGGTCCATGAAAAGCACTCTGTCGGGGTGGATTTTGAAAACATCTTCCACACGGTGTTCGACCATCAATACGGTCATGCCTTGATCGGCGAGGCGGCGCACTAGGCTTAAGGTCTCCTGCGCGCTGGCGGGATCGAGGCTGGCAAGCGGTTCATCCAACAACAAAATGCTAGGGTGCATTGCCAATACGCCGGCTAAAGCCACTTTTTGTTTTTCGCCGCCAGAAAGGTTGAATGTTTCGCGTTCCCGCAAAGGCATGATACCCAGATATTCAAGGGCAGCATCGACACGTTCAGTAATTTCGGCACGCTGCAGCCCAAGATTTTCCAAACCAAATGCTACTTCATTCATAACCTTCGTGCCTAATATCTGTCGTTCTGGGTCTTGCAATACAGTGCCTACGATTTGTGAGATGCGTGCCAGAGAAAGCCCGGCAGTTTCCTGTCCGTTCAACAAAATTCGCCCGCTAATTTCACCCTTGTAGCTGCGCGGAATCAAACCATTGATGCAGCGAATCAAGGTAGTTTTACCGCAACCGCTGGCGCCTGCCAGCAAAAACAATTCGCCAGGCATCATTTGAAAATTAATATTCTGGATGGCTAATTCCTGGCGGTCACGGTATCGGAAGGATATATTTTCGATGGTTATGGCCGGCAGTTGTTCCATGATTATCCTTCAAGAAAAATCTCGACGCGGTCTTCCAATCGGGCATTGAGCCTTCGGGCGGCATTCCCATTGACGACTGAAACGATCAGGTTTCCGTTGCTGCCGAACAAGCCGATCAATTCTCCGGATGAACGCTCGCCGAAGGTTCGCACCATTCCTTGGATATTAACCCCGCACACACGGATGGTCGCGACTTTTGCATCCTGTAAATGTTCCGTGCGGATATTGGTATGAATATTCCCGAAATGGTCGATATGGATGATCTCTCCCCGCCATCCGTAGACTGTGCGCATTGGTTGATTGAAATTAAGCCGCACAGGATCGCTGATTGGCGAACCAAGTTTTTCAAGCGGGATGCCTGAAGCCAGATGCCCGGCGACCGGAGCGAAAATGTCCCTGCCATGGAATACGTTGCTGATATTTTCGAGCCAGAACTGGTGCTGGTCCAGGTGTACCCATTGCACTGGCTGGCTGTTTTTCTCGGTGTTTTCCAATAGCATGGTGAACACACCATTATCCGGGCCTACAACGAATTGATTCCCCAGCCTTGCTGCAATAGGGCGGCGTTGCGTGCCTACTCCCGGATCCACTACTGCCACGTGGATGGTATCGGCTGGAAAATAGGGTGCAGCCCGAGCGACTATCAAAGCTGCCTCCGGTATGTTTTGCGGTGTAATAAGATGGCTCAAATCCGCAATTTGGGCTTGCGGGGCAATGTTCCAGATAACCCCTTTCATAGCGCCTACGTTGCCGTCTTTTATCCCAAAATCGGTAGTTAATGTGATGATGGACATATGCTATATCATTCGAATCAGCGAACAGGATTTATCTATTCTATTGTAAAACAAAAAACGAATTGTTGAAACCCTAGTGGTTTGTCAAAGCTTATTCGATGATTTTAATTGAATTTTTTCATTTACCAACCCCACCTCATCCCTCCCCGCTTGCGGTGAGGGAGTGAGGCTAGGGTCAAATAGATTAAGAAAATCCAAAATTAAGAATCGTGTTTGAAAAAATACTAATATTTAGTCTAAGCCTATTTTATGATTTAGACTTGAGATGATTACTTCACCCATCCTAAAATACTTACCGATTTCATTTGGCTAGATATGCGCTTTCGTTGTGGAATAACTCGAAGAAACGGGTAAAATAAAGCGGGGATATTGGATTGCTCTAATACTCGGTTAGTTTAATCCAGCGGTTTCTCCAATAATTCGTTCATCAGATTGGCGAGGATTCCATTGAATTTCTTAGGTGTCTTATCGGGTATTAGTGCGGCATTGGTATGGGGAGGCGCTGATTTTAGTGGAGGTATTGCAGCACGCAAACAAAACCAGTTTCAAGTGCTGATTAGCACTGGAATCTCTGGGTTGATTATTTTGGTAACCGCTACGTTAATCCGAGGCGAGGGGATGCTCGATTTAGCCAGTATATGTTGGGCAGCGGTAGCCGGTCTATGCGGGTCTTTCGGCATTGCTGCCTTGTATCGGGGACTTTCGATGGGAAATACAGTAGGTGTGGCACCCGTAGCAGCGGTTATCAGCACCGGTTTACCGGTGATCTACAGCTTGATTTTCGAAGGTAGCCCAAAACTTACTCAATTTATTGGGTTTGCGTTAGCGTTGGTGGGAATCTGGCTGACTTCCGGCG
>JBDKUB010000157.1:0-1673 GCA_039679915.1 Anaerolineaceae bacterium | reverse complement strand
TTTTCATGTTGTTTTTCTGTAATGCTGTTTATACTCTAGTGATTTGTTGTTGGATTGCATCTTTGATTGATTCGAGCAGATTGGATGATACAGCCTGTCGGGCAGCCCGAATGGCGCTAACCATAGCATGTGCATCCGAACGTCCATGACCTATAAAGACCAATCCATTGATTCCTAAGAGAGGCGCTGCACCCACTTCACCCGGATCCATAAAGTGCTTTATCTCTGCAAAAGCGGGTTTTGACAATAAACCGCCAATTTTAGTCCAGAAACTACGCATCAATTGTTCTTTCAATAAATCGGTAATTAATTTAGCGACCGCTTCACTGGATTTCACCAAAATATTTCCTGTGAAACCATCTGTAACAACGACATCGGCTTCACCGCCAAATAATTCTTTTCCCTCCACATTGCCGATAAAATTCACACCGCTAGCTGCAATCAGTGGGAAGGCAGCTTTGACCAGTTCATTTCCTTTGCCGGGTTCTTCCCCATTGGATAAAATCGCTACTCTAGGGTTATTTTTACCCAGCACTTTATTTGCATAGATGTTGCCCATAATGGCAAATTGTGCCAGGTGTTCCGGTTTACAATCCGGGTTGGCTCCGATATCGAGTACTACACAATGCCCGCCTTTAACTGGAAATAGACTGGTCAGAGCCGGCCGTTCGACTCCCGGGATTACCCCCAGGCGAAAATACGCGGTTGCCATAGCTCCGCCTGTATTCCCTGCTGTAACAAATGCATCAGCCTCCTTGTTCTTAACCAAATCCATGCCGATTGCCATAGAGGTTTTCGAATTATTGCGCTTGGCTTTCAAGGCCAGGGCTAATCCCTTATCGTTCATTGTGATGGCATCCGTTGCATTGACGACCTGGACGCCTTTGTAAGAGGGGTTGATTTCAATGATTTTTTTCTCTAATTGATCAGCCGGACCAACTAGGATGATCTCATCTCCGAATAATTCTGCTGCTTCGAGTGAAGCCTGAACTTCGGGATCAGGACAGGTATCACTTCCCATTGCATCCAATACAATGCGCATAATAACTCCTTTGTTTTATTATTTGGTTATTTTAGTCTAAAAACATGCGATAGTATAAGCAAAATTTATAAGGTCTCATTAAGCAACCGTAATATATATATGAGCTATGAAAAAAAACACTATCTTAGTGAGGTGGTTGCGCTCAGCTTGACAAGGAAACAGAGCCGATTATAATACCAGTGCTTTGGCGCTGGTGCTGGAACTGGCAGACAGGCATGGTTGAGGGCCATGTGCCGCAAGGCGTGTGGGTTCAACTCCCACCCAGCGCATAGAGAGTTCATACCTGAGAATTGAATGGTTTGGGTAATGGTCGATGTCATTCTCAGGTTTTTATTTTAAAATGTTCGGGTTCGCACTGATTATTCATTCAGAGTGAAAATCCATACGCCTTCTGCGTGATAAATTGGGTCGAACAACTGGCTTGAAATGAGTCGAGTTGGAGAAAATTCTCCCCCTTTAGCCCCAAAATAGATATAGTGTATGCCATTAGCTTGGAGAAACGCATGCAACTCGAGGGGATTCTGGGCTTTTTCTAAGGCTTTTTGGCTCATTTTTGTCACATAACGAGAAATTTTTCCTTGCGTATCGAACCCATAAAGCAGCGGCGGCGGCATAGTTTTTCTGCCACTCA
>JBDKUB010000197.1:0-10339 GCA_039679915.1 Anaerolineaceae bacterium | reverse complement strand
GCTGTACTTGTAGTGGTCGTGTAATTAACCGTAAGAGCATAAGGGTAGGATTTTTCGAGCGATAGGGTAAATTGACCATCCTCAGGGGTATCCTTTTCATTGGCAGTGCCTGGTCCGACTGTGGTATTAGCAACGCTGACCGTTAGAACATCATCCACCACCGTGATCGTAAATGGGGTGACAACAGTGGAAGATGCACTATCTTCAGCCTGGATGGCAATTGCGTAAGAAGCCATGGTCTCGTAATCGAACATTTCGGCGGTAAGCAGTTCATCACCAGATATCGAAAATTTGGCCGCATCGACCCCACCCAGCGTATACACCATCGTTTCTGTACCGGGGTTCGTTATCAAATCCACATCATTGGCAGAGATGATCGCGACCACAGTGCCAATGGGCAAGTTTTCATCTATCTCAGTGGAAGATAAAAGGACTTCCGTAGGGTCATCATTGACGGCTGAGACTTGGGTGGTAAGGGCGACGATTTCACTTGAATAAGCACCGCTGCCTCCGACCAAATCACTGATGTCACGTAGAGTACCCGCAGGACCTGACAATTGACCGGCTGTGCCATCCCAAACTCTGAGGATCAGGCTGCCTGGCGCACCATTCCAATTAGCTGCAGGAAGAAAGCGCAACATCCCGGCTGATTCGAGAACAAGTGCGTTGGTATCATCGATTTCGCTGCCAATACCGCCAGGGAGATCGGTCCATGTGCTGCCACTGTCAGTAGAAAATTGCCAGACTCCTTGAGCAGAAGTTGCTGCATTGGCAACCACAGCAATACCCGCCAAGCCATCATCATCGGCGTCATAATAGGCGCTTGGTGCTGATGTGATGAGATTGGCTACGGTTTCTCCCGCCGGGGCAGTTGCATCTTCGCTTATGGCTGCTAAAGCCTTCGTTGTTTGACCGTTGGTTGTCGGAGCATCATTAACAGCGATGATGGTAATCGAATAGGTTGCCGATGAAGTCGATGTTTTTCGATCGCTTCCGGGATTCGATTCATCCCCGTTATCCACTGCTTTCCATTGGAAAGAATCATACCCAAAATAATCAGAATCTGGCGTGTAAACGACATCTCCGCTTCCAACAGGCATGATAGTATCGACAATAACACTTGCGCCATTTACGGTCAAGCTGCCATGAGCTGGCATTTGGATAACAATGATCCCATATAGGGAATGCTGATCCGGATCATTGTAATGATCCGAGCCGGCGAAATTGGTATCCGTGTAGATTTCATTCTCATCGATAGTGATGCTCACATTTTTCGCCAGTGGAGGCAGGTTCGGATTCGAGACGGAAATGTCGCGGCTGACGCTCTCACTATCCACACCGCCATGTTCGATGACGAAAGACACCGACCGGGGTGTTTCGCTGGGGTTGATTTGCGTGTTTTCAAAAGTTATTGCCTTGATTAAATACTCGATAGCCAACCTGGAAGCATTACTGTTGAAACTAATCATCAAGGGTGAGGAATCGGGTGTCGTCTGATATTTCGCTCCGGTAACGGCGCCGATATTCGTCGAGCCATCATAAAGCACATAATAACTGCCGGAACTTTGAATGACCTGGATTTTCGAAGTTGTTTTTATTCCTAAAACATCCCCCGTTTGAGCATCGGTTAAAGTCACAGTTAATACATCGCCGCTGGTAAAACTGCTAACATCATCCGAATAAGTGGCAGCCGGAGCAATTTGAGTAGCCGCATCCAGCTCTGTATAACTCAATGCGCCGGTGGTATTCAATGAAATCGCCGGCCGTTGAAATTCAAAAGCGCCTACATCCGGGGAAGAGCCATCCGGGCGTGTCTTGCCGCGCTGGTCGGTGAGCATGTCAGTCGAGCCGCTGTCGATGGCGGGATTTTCACCGCTCAAATATGGCAGGGCATGGGTGTAAGTGTATCCACCATTATCTGCCAGGGCACCCAACTGCGGATCCTTGTTCGAGCGTTCCGATGAAAAACCACAAGTAGCACCGCTATCCAGATTAGTATCGCCCGAAGCATATACCGTCCCCGAGCAGTTGGCATGTGTTGTACCCGAACCATTGAAATAAAATAAAGAATTCAAAGCGGTAACTGTTCCGCTCGTGCTGGCAACTCGTACGCCAGAATTCGCATTGCGGGCTGCCGTATTGTAAGCAATCGTGACACTATCAAACGAGAGTGTGCTTGCTCCGGTTTTATAGATAGCACCCCCGCCATCGGTAGTGCCTGTGCCATTGGCTGTATTCCCAGACAACGTAGTGTTGGACAGGCTATTTGCGCCGCTGGCACTGGCAAGGTATAAGCCTGCACCCGAAGTGCTGGCGGTGTTCGCATTCAATGTGCTCCGTAGAATGTCCAAAGTACCGGCTTGTTGATAGATACCTGCCCCAAGAACTGCGCCATTACTGCTAAGGGTCGTATCGGTGAGACTCACCGTGCCGCCGGCTTGATAAATACCCCCACCATTCACGGTAGCGGTATTACTGCTGATGACAACACCACCACTGGTTTCCAATGCGCCACTTGCTAGATAAAAAGCTGCTCCATTACTGGAAACCGTATTGGACTTGAATTCTGCGCTATCGGAAATTGCCAGAGACGCAGAACTGCCGGTCAGATACACTGCTCCACCTGATCCACTGGCAGCGTTATAAGAAAACGTACCGCCAGAAATCGAGCCGTCGCTATCGACCTGATATATTGCAGCGCCATTCACTGCCTGATTTTTGGTGTCACTGCTGCCACCAAAAATCGATGACGTCACCGTCATTGTTCCGGCGCCAGACATATATATCGCGCCCCCATTTCCCGTGGCAACATTTCCGGTAAAAGTCGAGTTGTTAACACTCAGGTTACCCCCACCTTCCAAATAAACGCCGGCGCCGCTGGCAGCATGGTTATCTTTAACCGTTACACTATCTAACGAAAGAGAAGCACCCCCAAATACTTTAATACCCCCACCTGAATCTCCCGTGGCAGCCCCATTCCAAATGGTCAAATCTTCAAGGGTAACAGAAACAGAACTTCCCGAAATATCGAAGATACGCCGCTCGCTCCCCGTTCGGTATACCATCGTATTGGCAGCCCCCTGTCCCCGAATGGTTAAATTTTTATCGATAGAAATTGACGTAGCGGTAGGAGGAAAGAAGATGCCTTCACCAACGATGATGATATCACCTGCCGTTGAATTCGTTACCGCTTGCGCAATCGTCGCGCAGGGAGAGGATTCCCCACCACAAGAACCATCGTCTGTACCACTGGAGCTTACATAAAGCGTATTGCCTTCTGCGCTTACCATTTGGGTGGGAAGAAACCCGGCTATGGTTATGCCTATGATACATAAGATGATCATCAAACTTTGTGGAATACGGGTGAGGGAGTGAGTGAACCGGTATTTAAACATAAAGCCCTTCCTACAATCGACCATTTGTATGAAAAATTTCATTAGATGAAACTTCTTTTTTTATCAGGTTGGAAATCCCCAACCGTAAGAAGCTGAGCCAAAATTCCGATTTAGAATGCATTTCGATCTTCAAAATTCAATCCTATAGAAGAAGCCAATAGGTAAGTTAACACTGCGTAAGCCAATAGGCAGACTAAGACAAGGTAAAAATACTCTATTTAACAGAGGTTGTCTCTAAATTTCAAATAAAAAACAAAGTAACTTTGCGTTAATCATTGACCCTAACAAAGTTTTTTACTATTTTGATAGGTATAACGCTAGATATCCCCCAGTAAAACCGACACATCATCCAGGGTTAAATACAAGATGGGTGTTCCCCCTCACACCCACCTTGTATTATCCCGCTTCCCCCGCATCACGAGGATGCTTCGAATGGACACTCCTTTATAAAAAATTTCTAGAGACATATATACCAAGGAATGCCAAAAAAGTGAATAGACATTTGTCGGAAACACATAGACATTTGTACGGAATTTTTATAGACAAAACCTTGCATATCAAGCCATTTCGCGATATTCTTACAACAGGATGCAAAATTCCAAGAATAAAATCAGGCTGGTTTTGCTGGACGACCATCAAGGAATTCTCGATGGATATATTTACCGCTTGCAAAACGCCAGCGACATTGAAGTCGTCGCATCGATCACCTATGGTGAAGTTCTCGAAAGTGTTCTTGCAGCCAATAATATAGATTTTTTGATCCTCGATGTTCAAGTACCCATTTCGCCCAGCAACCATAATCCTTACCCCATCTTATATCAAATACCAAAGCTGCTGCAATTATTTCCAAAACTGAAAATATTGGTCATCTCGATGCATACCGAGGGTAACCTTATTCGTTTAGCTATGGAAGCCGGCGCAAGGGGTTATATCTTGAAAGATGATAACCAAGCCATAAAGGAACTGCCATCGATTATCCGCAGTATCTACAGCGGCGGCATTTTCCTGAGTCAATTCGCTTACGAACAAATCAATAAAAATCGCGAATCGAGCGCCAGCCATCTCTTGACCTCTCGTCAAATAGAGGCTTTATCGCTCTCATCGGCATACCCAGATGAAAGTACAGAAGAAATTGCCCAAAGGATGAATGTGGCTCATTCGACCTTTCGGAATATTCTTTCTGAAGCCTACCTGCGGTTAGAAGTAAGCAACCGGGCTGCGGCGATCGAAAAAGCCCGTCAACTGGGATTGATTACAAAAATCCTTTCCTGAAAATTTCTAAAATAAATCCCCAAATATTCTAAAAATCAACTGACGAATAGTTATCGGGTATAATCTACCCTCTATGAAGAACGGAATCTCCAGGCGTGAATTCTTAAAATTAAGCGGACTCGCTTTGGGCAGCTTAGCATTCTCACCTGTATTTCCCTATTACGAAATGGAAGGGTATGGTGATATCGTTCGAATTGCGGTAAAAGAAGTCGATTTATATGCCGAGCCGAGCGATAAAAGCGAGATCATCGGAAAACGCTATCGAGATCAAATCGTTCATGTGTATGAAGAAGTGATTTCTCCACAAGGTCCATCCTATAATCCCCTTTGGTATCGCGTTTGGGGAGGATACATCCATAGTGCCCACATCCAAAAAGTAAAAGTACAGTTAAACCAACCCCTTCAATATGTTCCGGAAAGTGGCTTGTTAGCCGAGGTAACAGTACCTTACACACCAGCTTATGAATTTAAAAAAGATTGGCATTTATGGAATTCTCTGCCGATATATTATTCGACCACCCATTGGATTACTGGCGTGGTAGATGGTCCAGATGGGAATCCCTGGTATCAGATTACTTCCGAACTAACCGATACCTTGAGCTATTATTTACCGGCTGCCCACTTACGACCCATCCCTGATGAGGAAATATCGCCTCTCTCTTCGGATGTACCGATCGGCAAAAAAAAGATCGAAGTCTCTATTGGCTATCAAACATTGAAAGCCTATGAATATGATCAGGTAGTATTCTCGACAAAAGTTTCCACCGGCATTCATCGGCGGCTGCCATCGAAAAACGGCATCCCCACCGACACGCCTAAAGGTAAATTTCATATCTATTCGAAGATGCCCAATAAACATATGGGCAGTGTAACCGGCAACCCAGACGATGATAAAAGCGATCGCTTTTCTCTGCCAGGCGTACCTTGGACATGCTTCTTCCACGAAACAGGCGTTGCATTTCATGGCACTTACTGGCACAATAATTTTGGCATTCAAATGAGCCACGGATGTATCAATATGCGCAACGAAGACGCGAAATGGTTATTCCGCTGGACAACCCCCGAATACAAAACTCCGATTACCTCCCGTGATGATTGGGAACAAAACGGGATGGGAACACCGGTTTTTATATCTTAACCACTTTTTATATTGCTATTCGCCAAATTCAATAATTTAACCAGGGCTTCTTTTTGCTCTCGGTCGATATTGAACCGGGACATCGTTTCGGGGTCGTCTGCTAAAATTCGCTTCCCCAACTCTGAATGGCGCCACATTTTCAAATCTTCCTCTATCGGCGAACCGATGATATCTTCGCGGATGATTTTTCCGTCTTCCATCACCAATACCCGCCGGGTTTGCTGCGCTACGGTTATATCGTGGGTTACCACGATAAATGTAGTACCCTGGCTGGTATTCAGATCGTTAATCAAGCACATCAAATCGTGCCCGGCTACGGTGTCTAAACTGCCAGTTGGTTCGTCGGCTAACACAAGGCGGGGATTATTCGCCAGAGCCCGGGCAACAGCCACCTTCTGACGCTGACCTCCAGATAATTGCCCGGGAAGGTGATTCATTCGATCTGCCAATCCAACCAATTCCATTAGCTCTCCCGAGCGCTTATGCCGATCATTTGCTCCAACCAGTCCCATCATAGGCACCTCTACATTTTCACGGGCGGTCATGGTAGGCAAAAGGTTGTGCAATTGAAACATAAAACCCACTGTCTTGGCTCGAAAATTATCTTTGTCCTCGATTTTTGCCAGGTCGATCCCATCGACAAGTACTTTTCCACTGGTAGGTATATCCAGGGCGCCAATGACATTGAGTAAAGTGCTTTTCCCGCTTCCGCTGGGTCCCATCACAGCCACCAGCTCGCCCGCTCCAATTTGTATATTTACGTGGTCGAGCGCCCTAATTTCTTCGCCATCGCCATATAAACGGCTCAGATCGATTGTTTCAATGAGCCAGCTATTTTTTTCTGCCACGAATCCAACCTTCCTATTCGGATACCTCGATGTCGACAAAAGCGGTCATTCCCCAGCGAAGCTGCCCAGGAATTTCATCCATTTCGATGACCACTGTATAATTGACTCCCGAACCCTCCGAGGATTTCGGTGAGATACGGGTCACTTTGCCATTCACCACCACATCGGGTAAGGCGTCAAAAGTAATTTTCACAACATCTCCAACTTTTATGCGCGCAACATCGATTTCGTTCAAATCGGTTGTTTCAACGCGCAGATGCGCTAAATCCGCAATGGTCATAATCGGAATGCCGGGCGATATCCATTCTTTATTCCGCACCGAGATTTCACTGATCACACCTTCATAGGGAGCACATAATTCGAGGTCCGCTAATGCGGATTTCGCAGCCGCCAAATTAGCATTGGCTTGATCCACTAAAGACTGAGCGAGTGCCAGATCATCCGGATCGGGTCCATTCTTTACTTTTTCATAATCAGCCTTGGCTTTGGCAAAAGCTGCTTCAGCCTGATTTAGCTCTACTTCATAATTCAAGTGGCGCACTGCCTGGTTGTAATCGCTCTGCGCCATCTCCATGGCTTCTTTTAAATCTTTACGCGTCTTATTTTCGAAAGGTTCATTCATATAAGGCTCATAAGCTGCCCATGCCTTTTCATATTTTTCCTTGGACACCTCAACCGCTTCAATCGAACTCAATCCTTTCAAAGTAATCGGAAGCAAATAGTTATCCAAGTGGTAACGAGCCTGACGAGCTGCATCACTCGCACTTGCCATTCGATTCAGTAATTCTGCTTTCCTTAATTCATTGTTTTCGTATAAATCGTTTAAGGTTTGCGTAGCGCTAATCACGACCGTTTGGGCAGCTAATTCAGCCGCTAATAATTCTTCGCGACCTTCTAAACGTAATAAAATTTGCCCCTCTTTTACCGTTTCCCCTTCCTCTACCATGACCTCTTCCACCTGTCCATTGATCGACATACTCAAGCGCGACCATTTGGCGGGTTTTACCACACCTGTGGCGCTCACAATAGGTGAGACATCTTCAATTTCCACTGGTTCAGGCGTTTCGGTTGTGTCATTCGATAACCCATTGCAAGAAACGCTGACGCATAATATGCCTAATATTATTATTAGCCAAAGTGATGCTTTGAACTTCTTCATGTTTATTAAATACTCCTTTCGAATAGCCTGGTTTCCGCAAGACAAGGACTATGGAAAACCACGCAATTATTCATAACGCAGTGCTTCTACCGGCAATAATTTCGTTGCCCAAAATGCAGGATAGACTCCACCAATCAAACCCAATATAAAAGAAATGGAAATAGCCCGGATAAAAATAATCGGCTCCCACGATGTTTTCAATGCCCCTCCATAACCTGAGGCATGCAGCATCACAAAACTCAGAATATAAGCGATGAGGATACTGGCGATGCCGCCTAATAATCCTAATATAGCCGATTCGTTCAATATCATTTTTAATACATCGCGCCTTCTCCAGCCTAATGCCCGTAAAACGCCGATTTCTCGCGTTCTTTCAAACACCGACATCAACATAGCATTCAGAACCTCAATACCACCAATGATAATGGCAATTATTGTAATTGCATTGATCATCTTATCTGTATTTTCAAAATCCGGCATTTCATTGGTGAATTCTCCACTCAAGGCAGCATGAACTTCAGGGAATTCCCGATTGATTTTTTCGACGACTTCTTCGGCTTGGGAAGGGTCATGCAAAGTAACCCCGTACATGGTTACTTTGCGTGGTTTACCAATGAATATTTGGGCATCTCTAATTGTCAATACACCACCCATCTCTTCCCATGAGACGCTTGACTCATAAATACCGGTGATTCGAAACCGCGACCCCATTAAATCAAGTGTATCACCCGCATGCTTGTTGAGAGTGTCTGCCATAAATTTTCCGAGGATAATTTGACGATTAGTGCTAAGGGTTTCACCTTCGATAATTTTATAGCGTTTAATCGCTTGTTCATTAGGTGAGACACCAAATATGATAAAAAACCCCCCGGCATCTGGCATCATCACTGCAGAGAGAAGAATCCCACTGACATTTTTCACCTCGGGAAATGCAGCAATTTTTTCCCCAATGCGTTCATCGATAGCGCTCAAGCCAGTATCAGCAATATCCGCCTGGCGGATCATGATCTGCATATCGCCGCTAATAAAAATGCTGTTCACCTCAGCTTTCATTCCCCTCATCATGCTATCTATGGATATAATGGCTCCTACAGCAATGCCGATGACTGTCAGGGTTAACAAGGTGCGCGTGGTACGCTGCCACAAACTTTGAACAGCCATCCCCCCTACTGGCAGACGGCGAATCTTTGTACCACCCCCGCCCTCATAACGCAGCGCTTCGATTGGATGTTATCGCGATGCTCGCCATGCAGGATACAATCCACCTACGATTCCCAGAAAGACCATAATAATGAAGGCTTGAATGATCAAATCACTTGAAAGACCAGAATTTCCCCATGTCAAGGCTACCGAGATTTTCGATAAGTTGTACATGATCACCCACCCTATACCTATACCGGCAACTCCTCCCAATAGACAAACGAGAATCGATTCTCCAAGAATCATCCATAATACCCGCCATTGACTCCATCCAACCGCGCGCAGTACACCAATCTCCCGTGTCCTTTCATAAATCGACATGAGCTGGGAATTCATCATGCTGATACCGCCGATGATTACCGCTAAACCCCCGATGATCCATACATAGCCTTCCATATACGCAAGAAAAGTTTGGTTTTCTGTAAATTCTTTGCTGCCCGATATCGATAAATCAGACCATATACGCTCGGCTTTTGTTATGAAGCGATCGCGAAATTTTGGATCTTTTAGTTTTATATAATACAGGCTCACCTGGCGGGATTTTCCTAACAAAACCTGGGCGTCTTCCAACGATAATAATGCGCCTGAATCCTCGAATGCATCACCGGTTTCGTAAATACCAACAATACGATAAAGACTGCTTCCCAATCTTAATGAATCTCCGGGGGATTTCTTGAGCATTTCCGCCGCTGCTGAACCCAATAAAATCGGATTACCTTTGACTTTTTTCGCCTCTTTCGAAAATAATGAAACACCTTCGGTTATTATAAACCGGTCTAAAACGAAGCTATCTTCAGGGTATCCAAAAATGAAGAAGAACGGCTGGTCTTCTGCCTGGGTAAATCCCTGCAGCATTCCACTCACTTTGGATACCTCCGGCATAGTTCTCAATTGTTCTCCCACCTTCTCATCGATCGAGCTTAAACTAACCATTAAAGCGTCTGGCTGGCTGAGGATGAGATCGGCTTTGCTGCCAGTAAGCATCGAATTGTAGCCCGACTTCAATCCATTAGCTAAACTGCCCAGACTGATGATTGCTGCCACACCAATACCGATGCCTAATATGGTCAATAGTGTTCTGATTTTACGGCGTAAAAGATTTTTCAAGATCATAAATTAATTCCAAGTTTATATCTTCATGTTGTAATCGATAAGGAAAAAAGCACTATCTTTATTATATATGGTTCGATTATTAGAATTTTTTCTACTCACCCGACAGTTTTAATCATCCGTCATTGCGAGGGGCGTTTTTTGCCCCGAAGCAAACTTTAAATCATAGAAAATGATATGCTTTAGAAAGATTGCTTCATTCGCTTCGCTCTTTCGC
>JBDKUB010000048.1:0-4750 GCA_039679915.1 Anaerolineaceae bacterium | reverse complement strand
TCCTCTCTTTAGCCATCGGTTCAGCGCCCAACAATACCGTTCAAGCCAGCGTGCGCGCCACCCTAGCATCCGGCTTTGCAATATTGATTTTACCTCTCTCACTGGGCTGGTTGGCAGATTGGCTAGGTATCTGGAAAGCTTATAGCATCGTCACTGTTTTATTGATCGGTATCTTGCTGCTTATGCTGGTTACCAAGAAGAAATCAAAAACATGATATCGAGGAGAAAAAATCATATCGATGATAAATCCATCGGACCTGCATAGAATAATGAAATAATCAATCTGCCTAGAATAAAAACTTATGACCCATTCATTTATAATCGGCATATCCATTCTGGCTTCGATCATTACCTGGATATTCTCTCCGATGAATATAATTGCTCAGGCAGAGATGCTCGATGATTGTATAATTTCCATGAATGGTATGAAGGCTTCGAATGTGCTTTCAACCAATCCGATTAATTCCCAATTGACTGCTTATATAGGACAAGTTCCAACCGAACCGGCTGCACAGGCCACCCCGATTCCTTTTTCACCTCAAGGTACAAGCACCCCCGATGAATACGGTTCGATCTATCACGTGGTCCAACAAGGAGAATCTCTTTGGAGTATCGCCATCTCTTATGGCGTTACAATCCAAGAAATACAACATCATAACGATTTCATCGATGACTCATTAGTCATCCGCCCCGGACAAAAATTACTCATTATCCCGATCTATACACCGCCAGTCGTAGAACAAAGTGAAACGATGACGGCAACATCTCCTCCTGTAAATCCACAAGGCACACCAATAGCAGAGAATCAGTCGATTACAGCCGTGGTTGTCCCCTCGTCCACATCGACATCGACGCCAGAAAGCACTCCCACAGAAGATCTGCCAAAAAATAACCCACGACTTCTTGTCGCTCTTGTGATAATCTTCATTGCCTTGGTCATTGTCCTTATCGATGGCTTCCGTACCAGATAGCACTTTGCGTCATAGCGTTATTAGTCTGTCAAAGGTGTAACTCATTTATGAATTATTTCACGGGACTGTCTTACCCTTGTTGTAATAGGTATTAATTTCGTTCCAATGGCTACCTCAACCTGTCTGCTAAAACTATCACATAAATAGGTTCATCAATAATTAATCAGACGTAATATAATTACTCAATATTCATTTTCATCATGCCTGTTTTGAGTGGATAATTACCCATATATCCCAACAGCTTTTATAATTGGGTCCAAACGGTAAAAATATATGGAAAATTATGAAACACTAACTACCTTAGGGACTGGAACAAGGGACCTTGTATATGATGTCAACCTGATTACTTACACAAGAGTCTATCATGAACGCTCCAATGAAATAACGCGGCAGATCATCGAATATTGTATTCGGTTCAGGGATCCAAAAACCCAACACTCTGATATTAGAATATTTTCTACCGAAGAAGAACGCAGTGCGTTTCTAAATAAAAATTTTACCCATTTAAACCTCTCTCCCGTTGAAAACCCTCAACCTGTTCAGGTGAAATATCCCTTAAATGATTTGGTTGGTAAATATCTATCTTCGATTACGTTCTTCATGGATTATGTTAAGATAGAAATCGATGGGTCGAGATTCATTTTCTATTATTGGCCAATCATCCAGTGCGGTGAGCAAATCATTACCCATAAGAAAATTAGATACCAAAATGAATTATGCAAACTTATCGGCAATAAAATCAAATTAGTCGACGAATATTTAGATCTAGGGTTGTTGATCGAATTCGAGGATAGCCGTTTTATCCACATTCCCCTAAAAGTGGAGGAAGCATATCCAATTCCCCATATAGCAGAATATCATGGGCTGAATCATGAATGGATTTTGTGGCAAGTTGGAGACCCCCCATTCGAATAAGCCGATATAAACCAAAAAAGTCATTTTGAAATCCTGGCGATTAGTATTCAGTCAAGCATGATTCTTGATTTTCGATTTACTTGATTTATTTTGGCAGCTCGTCGTAGGTTCTCCGAAAGTGTTGAAAAAAGCAATTAATTAACTCCTCCCCCAAAAATCTGTCCTTGATTTTTTAGGGGGTTGGGTAAGGGTGAAGCTAATTATTCATCTATTTCAACACCCTCTTCTCCACAATTTGCTATCAGAAACACCAATAAGATATAATCATAAAAAAGCCTGTTCTCTTTGCCAAAAGGTGGGACAATTATTTGAACTTAGTGTATAGAAAGATGAGGTATTTTAATGGGATTTCATGGCGCCTGGCATGGCGTAATCCATTCAACCGACGAAAAGCCAAAAATCACCTGGAATTTGCTCCAGCGGGTGATGAGTTTTGCTAAACCTTATCGCTGGTTGATCGCAGGCATGATGCTGCTGATCTTGATAAACACGATACTAACCCTGCTAACGCCGCTTATCGTGCGTGATTTGATCGACAACACCATCCCATCCGGCAATATCAAACGATTGATTCAGCTATCTTTGGCATTGCTGATCGTGCCGATTCTTATGGGTATTCTCAATGTGAGCCAGCGGCGGATTAATGCCCGCATTGGTGAGGGAGTAATCTATGACTTACGTGTGGCGCTGTACGCTCGATTGCAGCGTATGTCATTACGCTTCTTTACCAACACCAAGGTCGGTGAGTTAATGAGCCGCTTGAACAACGATGTTGTTGGAGCGCAAAATGCAATCAGCAGCACGATCGTTGGGATTGTCACCCAAATCATCCAGGCAGCAGCCGTGCTGATCGTCATGTTCTCCCTCGAATGGCGCCTGACAATAATTAGTGTGGTCATCTTGCCATTATTCATCTTTGCCGCCCGCTTATTAGGCACACGTTTACGCGATATGGCTCGTAAACAAATGGAAGCCAACGCCAAGATGAATGCGATGATGAACGAGACACTCAATATCGGCGGCGCCTTGCTCGTAAAACTTTTCGGAAGACGTCAGCTCGAGATAGAACGGTTTGGGCAACGTGCCGCTCAAGTGCGAGACCTGGGTGTGGAGCGGGCATTTACCGGTTCGATTTTTATGGCAATCATCGGTTTGATCAGTGCTGTAGGCACTGCGCTGGTCTATGGATTGGGGGGATATTTCGTCATCCAGGGTGCATTCACCGTTGGCACGATTGTAGCTTTTGGCGCGTATTTGGGCAACCTTTACAGCGCATTACAGGGATTATCCAACGCCCCCGTGGAATTTGCTACCTCGATGGTTAGTTTCGAGCGAGTATTCGAAGTAATCGACCTTCCGGTGGATATCCCCGAAAAAACCGATGCGATAGAAATCAAAGATATCCAGGGAGAAATCGTTTTCGATAATGTTAATTTCAAATACGAAACCGGCGACGAAGTTCTGCTAAGCGATGTACACCGCTACGGCAGCATGGATAACGTAACGGCGGTTCTCTCGGGAGTAAAAACTGCCGAAGAAGGTGAAGAAGCTCCACCTCGCAGCCAGGCGCGCAGTATTGCTCTCGAACAAATCAGCTTTCAAGCTGAACCCGGTAAGCTGGTCGCATTGGTCGGTCCCAGCGGTGCAGGTAAAACCACCCTCACCTATCTCATACCCCGCTTATATGACCCCAGTTCGGGAAGCATTCGGATCGACGGATACGATTTACGGGAGGTCACCCTTGAATCGCTTACGGCGCAAATTGGCATGGTGACTCAAGAAACATATCTGTTCCACGATACAATCCGGACTAATCTGCAATACGCCCGGTTGAATGCCACCCAGGAAGAATTAGAAGCCGCTTGCCAGATTGCCAATATCCATGATTTTATCCAGGCATTACCCGAAGGCTACGACACGATTGTTGGTGAGCGCGGTTATCGATTAAGCGGTGGGGAAAAACAGCGGATTGCTTTAGCCAGAGTCATCCTTAAAAACCCGCGCATTTTAGTTCTCGATGAAGCCACCAGCAGCCTGGATAGTGAATCCGAAGCTCTGATTCAAAATGCGCTTAGCAATGTGATGGCGCAGCGTACCAGCATAGTCATAGCTCACCGGTTGAGCACCATTCTGGCGGCTGATCTGATCCTGGTCATGGATCGCGGTAAGATCGTGGAGAGCGGTAACCACGCTACTCTGTTGGAGAAGGGTGGCTTATATGCTCATCTCTATCAAACGCAGTTTCGAAAAGGCAATGCGGTTGAACAGTTAGCAACATTTGCGGAATAGTACTCTGATATCTATTCTGATAAAATTAAAAATCTAAACTCTTCTATAATAACAAAATTCTCATATAAGGATAAAACAACATGCAAATGACAGATATCCCCTTTGGAATTACCGACTGGTCGTCTATTGAACCGACTGAACATAAAGGTGAAACCGGGGTCGCTACTTGGCGGACCCAAACATTTAACGATATTCGGGTGCGTATGGTCGAATATTCACCCGGTTATCTAGCGGATCACTGGTGTTCAAAAGGTCACATTCTGCTCTGTCTGGAAGGAGAACTTCATACTGAGCTTAAAGATGGCAGAACATTTACACTTGAACCGGGCATGAGTTATCAAGTCGCCGATAATGCCGAGCCCCATCGGTCTCATACCGAAAAAGGAGCAAAGCTTTTTATCGTTGATTGAATTCAACATATAGAATAAACCATTCAGCATCTTGATAATTTTCTACTCACCCGACAGTTTTAATCATCCGTCATTGCGAGGGGCGTTTTTTGCCCCGAAGCAAACTTTAAATCATAGAAAATGATATGCTTTAGAAAGATTGCTTCATTCGCTTCGCTCTTTCGC
>JBDKUB010000033.1:0-2008 GCA_039679915.1 Anaerolineaceae bacterium | reverse complement strand
TCAGAAGGCGTTTTTGACATCCTTAGCTCTTCTCCAACCGCGGTTATCGCTTCCAATTCACGTTGACGTTGAATACGCCCGGTAATATTCGTAAGAGTACCTTGATAATATTGAATCTCGCCTTGTTCGTTGCGATGAGCACGAACATTATTCAACATCACTAATTCTTTTTTATTTTTTGTTTTGATTCTCATTTCATAATTGAAAAGCTCGCCCCTTTCATCCAACATGCGTTTCCAATTTTCTCTATCGCTCGGGTTAACCCACCAATCCGTAATAACGTTGGTTTTCAGTAATTCCTCCGTAGAATCATATTCGAGCATCTTCACCAATGCCGGATTCACTGCCAATACTGTACCATCAGGGGTAATTTGGCAAACACCATCGGGAACATTTTCAAAAAGGGAACGGTATTTTTCCTCGGATTCGCGTAAACTCTGTTCGGCTTGTTTTCGCTCGCTAATATCCCGCCCGACGCCTATAATACTATTCGGTTTTCCTTGATCGTCTCTGACCAAGACAAATGTAAATTCATTCCAATATGTACTGCCATCTTTTTTATATAATTCAAGCTCGACTGTTTCTACGAGCTGAAGATCTGGCTGCGATAGTTTCTTCGGAGTAAGATTTACGGAAATAATTTGGTTGACTTTCTTTATAGAATCAAGCGTAAGATATTGATAAAAATGCAAGGCATTGATCTCATCGGAAGTAGTAAACCCACGCATGCGCTGAATCGATGGACTGGCATATAAAACTTGAAGATTCATGTCGAAGAGCAATATCGAATCGTTCATGTTATCAGCGATCAACCGATAGCGCTCTTCACTTTGCCGGATATCAGAGTGGAGGTGAGCATTTTGGATTGCCACCGCCGCATGAGCCGAAAGCATTTCGAGCAGTAGTTGATCATCATGGGAATAGGCTCCCGCGTGATAAGACTGCGCCGATAATATACCGATCAACTTCTCACCTGAAAACATAGGTACAGCCAGTATCGATCTAACAGGCTGTGTACTACCAAATTGAACGGTATTCATTTGAAAATCCGATGTGAAGTCGTTGATTAACAAAGGTTTTCGGGATGTACATATATAGCCTGTGATTCCCTGTCCGGTAGGTATTTGCATATTAGGCCAGCGACCCCCATCATCAAAAAGGTATACTGCCTGATATTCTGGAGCATTTTCATCAATAAGAGATATAACAAATGCTTCGACAGGCATGATTTTTCCAGCGGCATGGTGGATGGCGGTGTACACCTGCTCTAAATCCAGGCTCGCACGTGCAATTTCCTGGCTCACCTGGTAAAGGGCTTTCAACCGTTCTTCCATTTGCTGCCTGGATTTTTCAGCTTTAATTATCCCCCGGCGCATTTCACACTCTTGCAAAGCATTTCTAACCGCGGCGCCTAAGCGTGCCGGGCGGTCTTTAAGGATATAATCAGCGGCGCCTTGCTTTATGGCTGCTACCGCTATATCTTCGCCCATGGCTCCGGAAATTAAGATAAACGGAATATCCAAACCACGCTCTTTCAATTCTGTTATAGCTTTCAAACCATCGAATTGCGGTAAAGAATAATCCCCAATGATGAGATCAAGCGACGGATCGAGTTCTGCCAAAAATTGCGCTTCGGTTTCCACCCTTTTCCATTCCAATGAAAATCCTTCTTGCTTCAACTGCCTTACGATCAAGTCAGCATCGTATTGCGAATCCTCAAGAATAAGCAAATGAAGTGATTCTCCCATGATCGACCTCAAGTCCAAGCTCTATTTCGAAATACATTAACGGAATTTTCCGATGCTTTTTCAAATTCTTTACTTCCAGTTATATCGGGGAAAAATGAATCTAAATGATGGGGATATGGACTGTATGTAAGAACTTGTAAAGCCTTTTCCCCTCTCTTCCGTTCATATTCATCTTGACCACACCCTATTCCCCCATCTGGTTGCAGTGGAGTACCCGACATTTTCCTATCTCCTACGAATAATAATACCAATATGTTACG
>JBDKUB010000471.1:0-11028 GCA_039679915.1 Anaerolineaceae bacterium | reverse complement strand
TATAGAGAAACAGCAACACTGCCGCTACACAGAATGTATAAAGCTGCGCTGACCAGGACGAAATATCTCGGTTGGCAGAAGCTTTCCCCATTAAACTGTAACAAGCAAATAATATCCCCGATAGAATACCGGTAATAATTCCCAGAGGATTGAGCTTCCAGACGGAAGGATCGTAAGCACCAGCAACCAGAACACATCCAGCCAGTCCCATACTGACGGCACACAATTTGGTGGGATTTAGCGATTCACCAAACAAACGCCAGCCTAAGAGAGCGGTGTAAGCTGCCGAGCTATACGCTAATACAGTCGATACAGCCGCACCATTAAAGGCAACCGATAAAGTCCACAAGGCATTGAAAATCGCCAGAACAACCCCATAAATGAGGAGAAACCGGGTGTGTTTCCTATCGACCTTCAGGTATTTCGGAAAGAAAAAATAAAAGACTAAAGCCAGTGCAATCGAAACGAATGTGTCTCGCCAAAAAGCTAACACCATCGCCGGTAATTGATAATTTTCGGTGAGATAACGGATAAATATCGCGGTGGTCGCCCACATCGCCGTAGCAATTAAACAGGTTAAATACCCTCTACTCAGGCGGGAATTGGCATCATTTTTCGATGCAGCAGTATCCAATGCATTTCTCCATTGCCAGCAGATCGATAATCCTGGATTATATTTTCAAGCTGGGAGTAAGATAAAATTCACCCAATCTTACCACTAATTCGAAAATCTATCGCTTTCGTAATCGCCGACGCCAACCTTCCGGCAGCCAATTATGCCAGGCAGGCCGTTCATCGGCGCGCCAATTTGCAACCTCTTTGACGGTTATATTGTATCCTTGCTCAATAAGCGCTTCAGTCTGGGAAAAATCCCAAATAGGAACAACTTCCTCGCTGATAAGATTGATATAATGCACAGGAACACGGCGGGCTTCCGCCAGCGCCAGTTCTGTCTCTACGTGGCGTTTTTCGGAGGTATAAAGTAATTTGGTAAAAAAAGGTCCAAAACCATGCGCATTGGTGTCGACCTGGCGAGAATCGGATAAATCCAAGGCAATGACGCGGGTCGCACCGGCATTTAAAGCCGGTTCGATGGGCAGCGGGCTGACTGCGCCGCCATCCATCAACCAAGATCCATCCCTTTCGATCGGCTCGATCCAGGGTGGCAGGGCTGTGGAGGCAAGCACTCCTTCCAATACCGATTGATTGGGGTCTACTCCGTATATAAAGGGTTTGCCTTGATTTAGGTCTGCCGCAATGGAGAGCAGGGTTACATCCTGAATATCACCGTATTTTATATCGGGGGTTAAACCATGCTCGCGAAAAAATGCCTCCATCCGATGAAGGGGATTCACCACCGGACGCTTGAAAAAGGAACGAACCGTCAACCAGAGATAATTGGATGGTAATAATTCCGCTTTTTTGGCATCTCGCCAGGCTTCGACTAGGGCATCGATGCTTGCCAGAGAGATGCCTCTAATAGCGAGAAAAGTGGAATTCACAGCACCTATGGAGGTACCGGTCAGAATTGCCGGCTGATAACCGGTTTCGAGAATTGCTCGGAGTGCGCCCACCTGTAACGCTCCACGAGCGCCTCCCCCGCCTACTGCTAATGCAAGTATTTCTTTCATGGGTTACCTCTTCAGTCATCCTCCTTTCGAAAATTAGGATACATTACCCTTCATCACCGCTATATTTCCTTCGCATTATTTTTGTTTGGCTGCGCCGGCGTTTGGTTTCCAGCCGCCTTTGTTTGGATGCCAGGGTCGGCTTGGTTTTATGGCGTGGTTTAGGCGGTCGACTGGCTTTTTGGAGCATATTTTCCAAACGCCGCAGGGCTTCCTGCTTATTCTGCTCTTGTGTACGATACTGTCGGGCTACAATAACCAATATACCCTGGTTATTGATGCGCCGGCCTGCAAGTTTAATCAACCTCAAGCGAACATCGTCAGGCAGCGACGGGGAATGGAGAACATCGAAACGCAACTGAACCGCGCTGGCAAGCTTATTGACATTCTGCCCGCCGGGTCCCGAAGCATGGATAGCGCTGAATTCCAGCTCGCTATCATCGATGGGAATAGGATCAGTAATTAGGTTCGGCATAGTAACACAATTTTTGTAAGGGCTGTCCTAAAAGAAAGCTGTCACCTCGAGCGAAGCGAGAGGTCTTTTCATATTCATATTTACATGTTAAGATGTCTCGCTGCTCCTTCGCTGCGCTCAGAACATGGCTCGACATGACATATTGGACAGTCCCTACAATATCATCGTTTTGATATTGAAAACCTATAAGTTTATTAATACTCAATTTATTATATACGCAAATTTTGGCTTCAGGTATCTAATTGAAATTCGGAATAGATGCCTTTATCGATTATCTTCCCCTCACCATCGATACATACCCGAATATTTTTATGGATATACCCTCGCTATTAGCGGGAAATATTGATTCAGTGGGTCGACCAAGATAAGATTCTCACTCCTATCGATTTCGTTTCCACCTATGTATAGATTGGCTTGATTCCATAAAGCCATACGATCCACAGCGGTCACGGTAACTGTATAACTTAACATGACGGTTTCGCCCGACGCCGGGGCTCCACTCCAGGTCAATTGGTGGGGTGAATAGTTTAATCCGGGGCTGAATGAAATTGGCGCACTTACGCCGGAAGGTAATACATTGCGTAAGGTAAGTGCATTCCCGCTGCCTCGGATGGTGAGGGTGTAGGTGATGTTCTGGCTTGGCTGTGCCTGAGTGGTATTGGCAGTCAGCGATAATTGAGGAATGGAAGTGCCCCAGGCGATGGATAACATCGGACGACCTTGAATATTCCAATCGCCGGTTTCCGAAGAGGTCAGGTATTTACTGCTGTGCTGCTCAGTGTCGGAAGCATACAAGGCGATATTGACCGGCTCACCCGCCTTATAGGCTTCAGCGACTGCTTGAGTAGTATTCCATTGGTAAGCAATTCCCGGCCACCCAGGAAAAGATGACAAACGATAGATCCAACTGGCTGAAATATTTTCCTGTGCCAACGGAGCGTTGTTCCAATGGATAGTCATCTCATCCCACGCATCAGAGATGGTGAAAAGATGCACCCAGGATTGCTGAGCCTGACTCGGATCAGCATTGCCCCAATGGTATAGGGTAAGTGTGGCAGAGATGATTTCCTTTCCAGGCGGGATGGTATCCAATGAAAAACGCAGGAATGATTTGTTGAAGCAGGGAAAATGGGTCGGAGCAGTTTCGGACCCCACGAACAAATTCGTATCGTCACCGTGATTAGCTTCACTGCCACCCATATGCCCGCCAGCACAGACACCGCCGCCACCCATCCAGGCATCCTCCACGGTGTCATCGTCGGTCGATGCAGCTCGAATGGTGGTAACGCCTTCCTGTTGAGCGAGTTCGGGTGTATATGAAGCCTCACCAAAATGAAGCTTTCCCCAACTGGCAGGAGAAGCAGGGTCGAATGTTTCCGGCCAGCCTTCGGGCGCTACCTGACCAGCCGGCGGTAGATCATCACGGTCGAACAACTGCACCCCCAGCGACCAAAGACTGCCCTGAATAGGCGCTGAAGATAAACCCAGCGTTTGCCAGGGAATGCTGAAAATAGCCGTCCAGCCATAATCGATGCCGCAGTCATTGTTGTTAGGTCCCGGATTGCAATTCCACTGCATCGCCGATTCAGCAGCCCAGGCTGGATAGGGGGACCAATTTTTGTCCCACTGACTGCCGCTGCCGCGTGCCTGGCGTGTGTAATTGGTAAGGTCTTCCCCATGGCGGGCGCCGATCAGGAACATGTAATCGTCGCTTTGTGGAGCGCCAGAGCGGTCATTATTCGTATCCAAGTAAATGGCAGCCGCATCATAAACGGTTAAATCATCAGCAGGGGTGGCATTCTCCACATACCATAAATAATAATCCACTACAGTCACCCGGATTTCCAGAGCGGTAGCCGTGTAGGCAATGCGCACATCGGCATAATTTTTCCCCGGTAAACCCTGCTCATTTACCCCAAACCAAAATATTGCTGACTGCGCCCAAGTTACCTGCCCGGAAAAGTAAGGGATATTGACCCGCCGAGGCTGCGTTGCAGCTTCAACCTCGGATGGATTTACATCAACGCCGGCAAATATTCCAGTTGTCGAAAACAAAGATAAGAGGGAAATTCCAGCGATAATAGTAAGGAAAAATCCCTTGAAATCAACGATACGAAATACCTTTGACATATCCAGATTGTATCAGGGAAATGAGGGCTATTCTAGGAGTCTGTCAAATACGTTTCTATACAAAATTTTCATTATGCGACCCAAACATTCGAAGATAAAAGTCATGGTTCAAGCACGTGAATGATGCCATAACCAAAAACGCATTCAAAAGTGATGAAACCATAAATGAGCGAAATATTCTCTATCATTATTAATAATCCCTTATCGATGAAAGGATGAAGTATAATCAGTTGCGCTTGAGGAGGCTCAATGGAAATTACCTGGTATGGACATTCCTGCTTTCGTTTAATGGAACGGGGTATGGCAACCGTCGTAACCGACCCTTATGATCATGAGGCGGCTGGTTACGAACCCTTGAAATTAAAAGCAGATATTGTGACCATCAGCCATGAAGCGCCCGGACACAATTTTGCCCAAGCCATTAAGGGAAAATCGCATGTCTTAACTGGGCCAGGTGAATATGAAATCGGCGGTGTATTCATTACCGGAGTACAAACCAACGGATACGGAAAAAGATCTCCCGATGAACCGCGCAACACTTTGTATGTTTTCGATTATAACGGCGTCACGGTTGCCCATCTGGGAGATTTGCGGCGCGTCCCTAGTCAGACCGAAGTAGAAGCTTTGGGTACCGTGCATGTTGCCCTGGTCCCGGTGGGAAGTGTCAATGGAGGGCTAAATGCAGCGAAAGCAGCCGAAGTCATCAGCCTACTCGAACCGGGCATTGTCATCCCTATGCATTATCAAACACCAGGTTCTCTGATAAAATTAGCGCCTCTCAGCAAATTTCTAAAAGAGATGGGATTAAGCAATGTGCCTGTGCAAGATACATTGAAGGTCAGCCTCTCTACGATACCTGAAGAGACACACGTCATGGTACTGTCTTACCAACATGCATAATACGGAGTTGCGTCATGGCAGTTAAGTTGCTATTGACATGGGATATATTGCCAGGTCGGGAACAAGAATATTTCGAATTTGTTGTCCGAGATTTTATTCCAAAAGTTCAAAAGATGGGAATGGAACCAAGCGACGCCTGGTTTACTGTCTTCGGCGATCAGCCACAAATCATGATTACCATGCAATCTGCCAGCATGGATAATATGGAAAAAATCCTAAAATCGGCAGATTGGAACGCTCTAAAAAGTCAATTGATGGATTATATAGAAGATTTCAAATATAAAATCGTGCCTGCCCGCCCAGGTTTTCAATTGTAAAGATAATACCCCCATGTTTTCTTTTATCACCAGTAATTTACTCGAGTGGTATTCAAACCACGCTCGCCAATTACCCTGGAGAGAAGATCCAACCCCTTACAGAGTGTGGATCTCTGAAATTATGAGCCAGCAAACCCAGGTCAATACGGTCATTCCCTATTTTCAACGTTGGATGGAACGCTTTCCGACCGTTGAAGATGTGGCAAATGCATCCCTACAAGATGTATTATTAGTATGGGAAGGATTAGGTTATTATCAGCGCGCCCGCAACATTCACCGCGCCGCCCAAAAAATCATGACGGAGCATAATGGCAAGTTGCCGGCGAATGCTCGAGCTTTAAAAAGCCTACCCGGAATCGGTAAATATTCAGCAGGTGCCATCGCCTCGATTGCCTTCGGCCTTGATGAAGCAGTTTTAGATGGAAATATTCGCCGAGTACTCTCCCGCCTTTTCGATATTTCCGATCCAATAAACACAGCCGCAGGTGAAAAACGACTATGGCAGCTTGCCCGGGATCAACTTCCTTCTCGGATAGCCGGCACTTATAACCAAGCCCTGATGGAATTAGGTGCTCTGGTTTGCACGCCTCGCTCCCCGCATTGCACGCAATGCCCTCTATCGCAATTTTGCCAGGCTCGATTGCTGGGCGTTCAAGAACAGCGCCCAATAAAAATAACTAAAAGTACGATACCCCACATAACCGTTACTGCAGCAGTCATCGGAAAACAAGATTATGTATTGATCACCAGGCGTCCGATGAATGGCTTATTGGGAGGTATGTGGGAATTCCCGGGCGGCAAAATGCAAGATGGAGAGGATTTAAATTCCTGTTTAGAACGCGAAATCAAAGAAGAATTGGGCATTTCGATCAATATCAACCAGCCCTTTGGCATATATCACCATGCCTATACCCATTACCGCGTTACGCTCCACGCTTTCTTATGCACATTGGTCAATGGTGATAAACCCAAACCCCTCCAAGTAGAGGATTTGCGTTGGAGTAAAATATCTGAGTTATCGAATTATCCAATGGGAAAAATCGACCGGCAAATTGCCAAGGAATTATTGAAACTACTATGATCATTGTCGATGGCCATCAAGACCTGGCATGGAACATCGCTACTTTCAACAGAGACTACTCACGCTCGGTGTGGGAAACAAGGGAAAAGGAAATTGGATGCGATGCTCCAAAATATAATGGCGATACTTTGCTTGGATACCCGGAATATCAACAAGGCAATATCGCCATCATTTTTTCTACCCTTTTCGCTGCACCCATAAGGAAAAAATTAGGCGATTGGGATACTCAATGTTATGTAGATGCGCAACATGCGAAGAAACTGTATCGAAATCAAATTGATATTTATTTTCGATTGATCGAAAAGCATCCCGATAAATTCCAAAATATTTCTTCCAAAAATGATTTGTCGTCTATATTGAATGATTGGGAAGATAGCGCTAAATCACTTCATCCGGTAGGTTTGGTTTTCCTGATGGAAGGCGCCGACGCTATCGACCCACCTCAAGAATTACCAGAATGGTGGCAGGCAGGCGTTCGAATGATTGGCCCGGCTTGGGTAGGCAACCGCTTTTGCGGTGGTACCGGAGAACCAGGACCATTGACTAAAGAAGGCTATGCTCTCTTAGAAGCCATGGCAGAATTCGGTTTTACATTGGATATAAGCCATATGGATGAACGTGCCGCATTACAGGCTTTGGACTTTTTTCCGGGAACGATCATCGCTTCTCATGCCAATGTGAATGCACTATTACCGGGAAATGAATCCAACCGCTACCTCTCCGACCGGGTAATTAAAGGTCTTATCGAGCGAGGCGGCGTGATTGGGGTAACGCCGTTCAATGTTTTTCTTAAAGTTGGCTGGAAGCGCGGCGATGCCAGGCAAGAGGTTTCCCTTATTCACATTGTGAACCATATCGATTACATCTGCCAGATGGCGGGAAGCGTAAAACATGTCGGAATTGGGAGTGACTTTGACGGCGGTTTTGGTGTACAATCAACACCATTCGAGATCGATTCGATTGCCGATGTTCAAAAAATTATTCCTATATTGTCACAAAAAGGATATTCGGAGAGCGATATTATCCACATCATGGGCGGTAACTGGATTTCGTACCTCGAAAACAACCTGCCCGAGGAAGCATGAGTAAGTTAGGGTTGCTCAACGGAGGTTCGCATTTTAAAATCCGGATGGGTTTACTCATCACCATCATCGGGTTATTGATTTTCCTTCTTGGTGTAAATCCGGGGATGTTCAAACTGGACCGCAGCCCGGTTGTTGGATTCGTACAGATTGCCGTTTTTTTGGTGGGATTGGCAATGATATGCCTGGGAGGATATATCAGTTTGAATGCCCTTTGGAATGGGTCACAAAAATCGATCATCGCCGATATTGGTTTGCGCATGGTAAGCACAGGTTATGTAATTGCTGTCGCTTCCGGTATGGCAGATGTATTTGGTTTTGGCACTCATAATTTCCCACAGATCCCGTATTTCGGACCTTTACAAGCCATAGGCGTCATGATCGGTGAAATAATCATCTCGATTGGTTTCGCCATGCTTATCCCCTATAAAATCATCCCAAAAGAAGAAAAACCTGAAGTTCCCGAATCCATAAGCGTCAAGCCCATGGGATGAAATTATATTGAGTAATCCTTTATCCGAACACAAGATTGAATTCGATTGCTTTCAGCATTTCCTCATTAGTTCCAAATTTAAAATCTTCCAATCCCATCCGCATCATTTCTGCTTGTTCTACGCTTTGCAGCTTCCATAAATCAGGTTGTCGAATAATCGGTTTCCCGGTCTGCTTTAACACTTGCTCAAAAGCCTGAATGATCCTGGCAGGATTTGCAACTCGATTCACACTTTCCAGATACTGTAAGATCGCCCTTGCGCAGCGCTCGCCATCTTTCCTCGCCACTCCCACCAAACCCACGCTGGCTTCACGCGACCAACCGGCGACAAAAATGCCTTCCATGGCTTTCCCCGCCAACGGATTATATACTTCATACGATATGCCATCGATCGAATATTGTGGAAATGGGTTCTTCACAAATTGGGTGCCTTGAATGGGCAATCCTAAATGATCATCCACCCGATCCCCAATGCAGAAGATTACCGTGTCGACATCCAAAATTCGTTTCACTCCAAGAGGTTTCGCCTTGGTTTCACCCTCCTCATCTCGTATAAGTGTATTGTCCTCGATTTCTAATCCGAGCAAATTTCCGTGTTCATCACCGATAATTCGGGTGGGAGAGGCAAGAAATGTAAACTTGAGTTTAGAGTCGGAATGAAGTGGCTCTGCTTTTTCCATCGACGATAATATATAATCCCGGGCTGCTTGTGGATCCTGATCCACTGCCTGCATGATGGGCTTGACCCGCTCGATTTCTTCATCCAATGCATGGATATCCAGACAAGATATGATGTGTTCGATCTCTTTTTTGTCGAACTTTACTTCTGCCGGACCTCTTCGAGCAATTGGAATCACCTCATCGACTTTGAGGTTCGTGATGAGATATCGTGAAATATCAGACATCACATTTCCCACGCCAATGATTGCCACTTTACGTCCAATCTCGAATTGTTTTTGGCTGAATGGGGGCAGCTTATTGTAATGGTAAACCAGGTCTTTGGCATGATATACGCCGCGAGTAGTGTTTTCGCCGGGTAAGCCCAACCATTTCGTCCCTTGTGCGCCGGCAGTGACAAGAATTGCCTGGAATCCCAATGTTTCCAGATCATGCAAGGATAGGTCCCCATTATCCCCAACCACAACATTTCCATAATAAGCAATTAAAGGATGTTCTATTATCTGCCGGAATTGCTTCCTTAAGCCATCTTTCATCTTATATTTTGTAGGGTAAATTCCGTATTCAGCCAGACCCCCTGGCTTTATATCCCTATTGATGATGACTACATAATTGCCTTGTTCGACCAATTGGCGGGCAGCGAATAACCCGGCTGGCCCTGCGCCAATAACTGCGATTATATGATTGACTTGGTTAAATACATCCACGATTTCCTTCCTTTGGCGTTGTTAGGAAAACGAGGACAGCTATCAGGGAAAAACAATTCCCGCCCCACCACAGAGCTGCTGTCTATGAAAGATTATATTTTATCGAAGAGTTAATTACAAGATGAATAATACATAGCAAGATATGGATAAAAATCCTATATTTTTGAGATCTTCAAGAATATTACTGTCTATACAGACGGAAATACGCTTCATTACTTCATCTTTGAAAATAATTTTTCGTTATCCTTCATTTTGCATAGGTTATTTCTATACCAACCCATTTCCCTAGGAAAAGGAGGTATAAAAAAACAAAAATCAAAATTTCAATAAAATGTCAGGTCGTCTACGAATCCTAATGATCTGTCATAATTATTTTCTACTCACCCGACAGTTTTAATCGTCCGTCATTGCGAGGGGCGTTTTTTGCCCCGAAGCAAACTTTAAATCATAGAAAATGATATGTTTTAGAAAGATTGCTTCATTCGCTTCGCTCTTTCGCAATGACAACTTGCAAACTGTCAGGTAGTTAGATTATTTTGACTGTTTGTAATAGAGACTGTCCTAAAGGTTGTCACCTCGAGCGAAGCGAGAGGTCTTTTCATGATTATTTTTGGATGTCGCACTTCGCTTGACATGACATTTGTGATTTTTTAGACTGCCCCTTGTTTGGGGAAATAACGACTAAAGTCGTTACTCCGATTTCAACTTTTGTCATTTTGATGGTATTATTTTAATCTTGTTATATTAGGTGCAACGGAGGATTAATGACCGATTCATTAACGAAAATTGAGCTAACCAACGGCTTGACTGTTTTATTGAAGGAAATCCACACCTCCCCGATTATCAGCGAATGGATTTGGTACCGGGTTGGTTCTCGGGATGAAATTGCCGGGATTACCGGGATATCCCATTGGGTGGAACATATGCAATTCAAAGGCACACCGACTTTCCCGGCTGGTGTTTTGGATAAATCGATATCCCGCGAAGGTGGATTTTGGAACGCCATGACTTACCTAGATTGGACGACTTACTTTGTTGTCATGCCGGCTGATAAAATCGATTTAGCCCTTCGCCTGGAAGCCGACCGGATGGTCAACAGTATTTTCGATGAGGACATGGTTGCATCCGAACGAACGGTGATTATTTCTGAGCGACAGGGAAGTGAGAATGAACCGCTCTTCCTTCTTGGTGAAGCATTACAGGCAGCCGCTTTTCGGGTGCATTCATATCATCATGAAGTTATCGGGGATTTGGTAGATTTATATACAATTACCCGTGACGATCTATATAACCACTATCGATCATTTTACGTCCCTAATAACGCAGTATTGGCTATTTCGGGTGATTTCAACACAGATGCCATGTTAAAACAAGTGCGTGAATTATTCGAACCCATTCCCGGCGGGGTTATCCCCAAACGACGCGCCCGCCCCGAACCTCCTCAAAAAGGAGAAATTCGGGTAAACGTCGAAGGCCCAGGCGAAACTACATACCTTCAAATTGCATATCACGTTCCGGAAGCCTCTGATTCTGATTT
>JBDKUB010000271.1:0-7608 GCA_039679915.1 Anaerolineaceae bacterium | reverse complement strand
CGTCCAAAAGCGACCACAGGGCTTGCCCCACAATAATGGGCTACATGGGTTGCGACAATCCCTACAGAGCCAGTCCCTATGATGGCAACGCGGTCGTCCGGATGAATTTCAGCTCTTTTGGAAATCCAGATGCCAACTGTGAGTGGTTCGATTAAGGCACCTTCTTGATATGATAGATTACGAAGGTGATGAGCATACCGAAAGGGGACAGTCAAATATTCGGCATATGCCCCGTGCCGGTTGAAAACACCTGTTTCTACCCGGTCGGGGCATATGTTATGCAATCCTTGAGCGCATAAATCGCAAACCCCGCAGCCGATTCCGCATTCACCAGTAACTCGATCCCCGGCTTTAAAACCTGCGGTTTCTTTGCCTGCTTCGATAACATCCCCCGCCCATTCATGCCCGGGAATGATGGGTAGGTGTGCGCCTCCGGCGCGGTAAATACCCATTTCCTGTCGGAAGACTTCTACATCGCTATGACATACTCCTACACACCGCACCCGAACCAATAACTCATCTTCCTTAGGCAGCGGATCAGGAACTTCGGTGAACTCAGCCTGCTCATACCCAACAATTTGTACGGCTTTCATCGTCGCTCCCTTCGAGCATGGGCTATATAATCAGCAAAGGTGGAGAAATATTCTTTATAATTCTCCCGATTTGATAGCTTTTCCGGTTTGGAGATCGAAGAAGCGTATAAATTGCGGTTGAAATTTCAGAAATACCTTTTGATGCCGCTTCGCCCTGAAATCTCCGGATGCAACAATCTGCAATCGCAGATCATTGGTATCCACCGAAACGATCGTATAATCCTGCATATTCTCGACGATGAACACCTCGCCGGATAAATCGTAAGGTTGGTCCTCGGACAGATTGATGTCAATATAGAAGGGGCGGATCCCTAATTTGACCTGTTGAGGCATTTTTTCGCCCTGGGCTCGCACCCACTCTGGCAACGGGAATTGCTGATCCTTGATTTTGAAATCCCATCGACCATCGGATTGTTCTATCGTTCCTTCGATGAAATTCATAGGAGGTTCACCCACAAATCCAGCGACAAAATCGTCAGCAGGATCGTTGAAGACTTCATCAGGGGTGCCAATTTGACGGATAGTCCCTTCATTCATAACAACAATCCGATCCGCCATAGACATCGCCTCTTCTTGGTCGTGAGTCACATAAACCATGGTGTAACCCAATTCCAGGTGCAGATGCTTGATAAACTCACGCATACGATGGCGCTGACGCGTGTCTAGGTGAGAGATGGGTTCATCCAGTAAGAATACATTTGGTTTTTGACGTACCAATGCCCTCGCCAACCCTACGCGCTGAGCCTGACCCCCACTCAATTCATTAGGCAAGCGGTCGAGAATAGACTCCAGCTCCATACGTTTGGCTATATCCCGAACTTCTTCATCCACTTTTTGATCAGACCAATTGGCTGAACGTAATGGAAATGCTATATTTTCATAAACCGTCAAGGTTGGATAAAGTGCATAAGTTTCGAATGACATGGCGATATTACGATCACGCGGGCGGAGGTGATCAATTCGCTTATCGTCAAAATAAATGGCTCCATCGGTTATTTGTTCCAATCCACAAATCGTTCTCATTGTGGACGATTTTCCGCAGCCGGAGGGACCCAATAAAGCCACAAACTCCCCATCTTTGACATCGAATGAAATCCCTTTCACAGCCTTAACGTTGCCATACTCTTTGACCAGGTTTTTAATAGATATAGTTGCCACAGTACCTTCACCTCTCTTAGTGATTCGCGTTTTGATTCCGAATAGGATGGCTGATTGCTTTTTCCTTATAAAAGACATGCAAATGATCGCAATCTAACGAGAGCCAAATCGTTTCATTCACCTTAGGACGAATATGCGAATCAACGGTCACGCGTACCAAGCCTTCACCTATTTTGGAAGTAATCACATTACTATAGCCCAAGGGTTCGACGACATACACCTGAGCAGGTGTGTTATGATTTTCATCTTGTTGGCTGGCAATAGTCAACTCCGAAGACCTTACACCAAGACGAAAATCTGTTTGACTACCATTCAGACACCCGGCGACACGGTTAGATATCGAAATGCTGTTCTCGCAGCCCTCGAAGCGGAATATTAATTTGCCATCGCTTTGCACAGGTTGCACATCGAGGAAGCTCATGGGGGGTTCACCCACAAAGGAAGCTACGAACTCATTCTTCGGTTGATGATATATTTCTTCCGGCGTTCCAATTTGTTCCAAGATGCCATTGCGCAGAATTGCAATCCGATCACCCATAGCCAAAGCTTCTTTTGAAGCCGTGGTGACCATTACAAAGGTAGCATTGAGTTCCATAGCCATAGCTTTAAGATCGCCGCGTAGACGATGGCGCAGCTTTGCATCCAAGTGACCGATTGGTTCATCCAAGAGGTAAAGCGTTGCAGGCCGAATGATTGCCCGTCCTAAAGCGACACGTTGACGCTGTCCACCGCTTAGAAACCCCGGTCGGCGGTCGAGCAATTCCGAAATCTGTAAGAGGCGGGAAATCTTTTGGATCCGTTCATCGATTTCTTTTTTAGGAAACTTTTTTGCCTTTAAAGGAAACGCCAGGTTTTCGTAAACCGAGAGGTGGGAATACAAAACATAGTTTTCGAATGCCATTGCCATGTCTCGATTTTCAGGCGCCACACCCACGAGCGATTCACCATTTTGGAGAATATCACCTGAAGTGAGCTGGACGATGCCGGCAATCAAATTCAGGGTTGTAGATTTTCCCGCTCCGGCTGGACCATAGATGACCAAAAATTCTTTATCGCGAATATCGAAACTTACATTCCGCAAAGCCAAAGTAGTCGAACCATATCTTTTAGTTACATTGCGCAGCTCGATCATGCCATCTCCTCCTCTTCATATTTCGCATTGTCAGCTTCGATAATGGCTTGTGCGGCTTTATTCCGTTTATTGATTTGGATTAAGCCTCTGGTGAAGTTTCCTACAGACAATACAACGGCTGTAATGATCATCAGAGTCACCGATAATTTTCGGTCTGAAAAGAGTGGTTCGATAAAACGCAACCAGACTATCCCCGTACCAACAAAGATCATAAATGCTTTGAAAAATTGATCCCAAATATCTGCAAGACCCATCATAGCACCTCCTGTCCTAACCTCGAACTGCGCCGAACGTCAAACCACGCACCATGTAGCGCTGCAGGACCAATACGAAAACGAGCATCGGTAGCACACTAATGGTTGCAGCCGCAGCGACAGGACCCCATAAGATACCTCGCAGAGTGAAGAATGATTCCACACCAACCGTAATCGTGCGTGCAGCATCGCGGGTTAAGATGTAAGCAAACAAGAATTCATTCCAGGAAAATATCAAGCAAAATATCGCTGTCACGGCAATACCCGGCATTGCCAGCGGTAGCACCACCCGATAAAATACATTCATCCGGCTATAACCATCCAATCTTGCCGAATCTTCCAGTTCGCGCGGTATATCTTGGAAGAAAGATACCATCAGCCAAATGGCAAACGGCAAGTTGAATATGGTATAACTGATGATCAGTGCTCCAGGCTTGTCTAATCCAATCCCTAGCAATTCTCCAATCGGTGAATTACCTATTTCACGAAATATAATGAAATATGGCAACACAACGGCAATAGCCGGCATCATTTTGGTGGTTAGAATAAAGAACAACACGCTTCCACCGCCTACATTGTAGCGAGCAAAACTGTAAGAAGCCAGTGAAGCCAGTACGATTACAATGATTGTCGAGACCACAGAAACCAATAGGGTGTTTTTAATAAACAAAGCAAAATTTTCTTTTTGAAACGCATAGATATAATTATCGATCGTCGGTTTGAAAACAAACCGCGGTGGGCTTACCATGATATCGTTAGGCATCTTTAACGAAGTAACAATCATCCATGCGATAGGAAAGACCGTCCATAGAAGTACGATCACTATAATTCCGTAACGTAAAATTTCCATGGGAGATTTTCGATTTTGTAACATTAATCATTCCTCCTTATCTCGCCTGAGCCCGAGAAGCAAATCGATTTAACAGCGGTCTGAGGGCAAACATACTCGCTAACACCACAGCATAGAGGAAGAGCAATGCCATGGTAGAGGCATAGTCCATTCGGAAAAATTGCAAACCGGTGCGATACAGATAGTAAGTCATCGTTTCAGTAGCCGAACCCGGACCGCCCCTGGTTAATACCGCTACAGCATCGTAAAGGCGCAGGCAATCAATGGTGCGTAAAACTCCCACCAAGAATAATACCGGCGTGAGCATCGGGAATGTCAGTCTCCTAAGCACTTTGAAATAGGAGGCACCGTCCAACTCTGCAGCCTCGAATGGTTCTTTAGGCAAGGATTGCAAGCCAGCCAGAACAATTAAAGCGATATAGGGCATCCACTGCCATACATCGAATACGATCACTGCCCAAAGGGCAACATCAATATCCCCCAACCAGTTTGGTTGAGGTAAACCTAATTTCCCAAGAAAAAAATTGAATAAACCAAACTGAGTGTCATATAAATACCGCCAAAACAAACCGGTAACAGCCGGAGCGGTCGCTAAGGGGAGTATCAATAAACTCCGGATGAGACCCTTCCCCACAGTAGCTCCGTTGATCAAAAAAGCCACGAAAACGCCTAAAATCATTTCAATGGAAACTGCGCAGACGGTAAAAATCAGCGTGACGCGGACTGATTTCCAAAAGTAGTTATCGAATAATACTATACGGTAATTTTCCAAACCGACAAATTCTTTGATACCGCCCCGAGTTAGGTCGGCAAAGCGAAGGGATACATCCATCGCATATCCCAACGGTACCAAAGCAAAGAACAAGATGATGATCATCGCTGGTGCAATTAAAAGCATAGAAAACAAACCATCGGACATTGCCTTCTTGCGAGGCTTATCGGCTTTTATTTGCGGATTATCAGAAGGACTCACTACAGAAGAAACCATTCTTTTCTCCTTGATATCACTAAATACCTCACCAACGGATAGGTGATGACTGGGATGCTGCTTTACAGCATCCCAGTTGATAACGATAGATATTACTTATTGATTGGGCAGGCACCGCCGCAGATCTTTTCGACCTCGGCAGCCAAATCGATTACCGCCTGCTCAGGAGTCTTTTCACCCGCTGCCGCAGTCTGAAGCATTGGGCCAAGCGTGTTGTAGATCTTGGCGCCAAAGGGTGTGAAGAACAAATTAGAGCGGGTATCTTTCATTTCTTCGAAGACTTTCACCAGAGTCGGGAATGCACCCGTGAACGCCCGATTCGCCTCAGAAGTAACTTCGGGGTCAGTAAGAATGCTCATACGAGTGGTTGTCCCACCCAATGAAGCGAATTTGCGTTGTGCCTCGACGCCGCCAATGTAAGCAACAAAGTCCATCGCTTCTTTAGGATGCTTGGAATCAGAAGTCACAGCCAGCAAGAAACCACCAATATATGATTTGCCCTCAGGAGCTACTGCATTACCCATCTTCGCGCCGGGGACCATTTCCTCAGTTTTAACGGCATTCGGCCATTGATCGAGGAACATGCCCGCAGTCTGGGCAATTTGGCCGTCCTGCATTTGGTTAATGACGCCATCATACGAAGAAGTCAAAGCAGCCGGTGGTGCAAAGGGCAGCAATTCCTCAACGTACCACTTAAGTGCCTTGGTGACTGTTTCTACATCTACCTTACCTTCATCGGTTAGCCAGTCACCACCCCATGCCCATACGAATGCAGAAAGTTCATCTTGAATTTCCTGGAACCGGCCTGCCATCAAGCCAACCCCGTAGAAATCCTTGGTCAATGGCTGACCCTTGAGATTCTCGCCCGCTTTGCGGGTGAAGAATTCAGCGATGTCACGGTGCTGTTGCCAGGTGGTCGGTACAGCCAGATCATAACCATATTTTTCCTTGAAGGCAGCCTGCTCGGTTGGATCTTCAAAGAGGTCGGCTCGATAGAAATAGCCGGCAGTATAGGTATAATATGGCAGCCCATAAATATGGCCTTTATATTGAGTGGTCATATCCGCTAGGATGGGTGCTATGTCTTCATATTGAACTGCTTCGGCATTTTCCTTGATGTAATCATCCATGGGCAGTATGAAGCCATTTTCAGCAAATTCGGCTTTTTCTGCGGTTTCGAGAGTGACTACATCATAAGCACCGGTTTCTCCTACCATTTCGATGACCTGCTTGTCATACAACTGTGAGTTATCAATGTTCACCAGTGTAACTTTCACGCAGTGAGTTGCCTCAAAGTCTTTTACCAATGAATCCATAGCATCGGTATAGAAACCAGCGATGGTTGACCAGGTAATGGGGACACGAGTATCGTCTGTACATTCTGCTGCTGCAGGTTCTTCTGCAGCAGGCTCCTCAGCAGCGGGTTATTCTGCAGCGGGTTCTTCTGCAGCGGGTTGTTCAACCGCCGGGGCTTCCTCAGTTGGTGCCGGGGTTGCTTGAGCACAGGCTGAAAAAACCAATGAAAGTGCTACGAGCATGCTCACTAGAAATACTAACTTGCGGTTCATTAATCTCTTCTCCTTTCACAAATTTGTTGGTTTTATTGAACATCGCGCTTTATTTAACCGTCAATTGATACAGTCGAAAAACCTATGCTTCTTTTTTCCTTCTACCTCCTTTCCATTATTCAGATTCAACCTATGAAAAGCCAAATCTTGCCATGCTGTTCATTCATAGGATTCCTGGATATTCAATCCTTACACCCGATATATTGGCTGCCCGCCTTGTAATGTTTGAACTACATTTTTAGCAGCCAAGACACCCATTCTCTCAATGGCTTCTTTAGTATGAGCACCAATATGGGGTGTGAGCACCACGTTTTCCAATGCCAGCAGGAGGCTGCCCGCCGGCGGTTCTTCTACAAACACATCCAGCGCCGCCCCGGCGATGATCCCTGCTGTTAAGGCTTGATAAAGTGCAGACTCATCGATTAACCCGCCGCGGGCTGTGTTGACTAAATAAGCGCTGCTTTTCATCTTCTTGAATTGATCGATATTCAACATGTTGCGGGTTTCATCATTACATACGGCATGTAAGGAGAGAAAATCTGCCTCTCTAAGCACCTCCTCTAAAGTTGTCAAACGGACTCCCACCAAATCAATCTGTTCTTGTTTTACATAGGGATCATAAACGAGCACTTTCATATCGAAACCCAATGCCCGTTTAGCGACGCCTCGTCCAATGCGCCCCATGCCGATTAATCCCAGAGTCTTACTCCACAATTCACTGCCCGAATGATGCCCCCAACCACCCTGGCGAACAAGGCGGTCGACTTGAGGAATCTTGCGGGCAATCGCAATCATCAATCCTATGGTTAGGTCAGCGACAGCTTGGTCATTCGTGCCTGGGCAATTCGCAACCACTATTCCCAAGCGTGCCGCAGCCGATAAATCCACGTGATCGACCCCTACCCCATGCATACTGACAACCTTCAAGTGCGGTGCATTCTCCATAACATGGGCTGTCATGGGTACGACACCGATGATAGCTCCATCAACATCCTTCAACAGCTCTATCAAGCGCGCTTCGGTCATCTCAATAGTCATATCTGCTTTGGCAACTTCACACCCGGC
>JBDKUB010000576.1:0-2077 GCA_039679915.1 Anaerolineaceae bacterium | reverse complement strand
GGCGTGTAAGAATCCTTGATAGCTTTCCCGGGATGGGCACGATAGACGATCATCCGCCAATACGCTTTCTTCATCTTGGAAATGAAATAAGCCCAGTAGTTTTCCGGATGGTGATGATATACAATGGCATTACGGTTGAAAACCAATTTATTCCTGGCGGTTGCTAAACGATATGACAGATCGACGTCCTCGTTTTTCTGTAACGCGGGGTTGAATCCACCAACATGTTGAAAATTTTCACGATGGAAGCCCGCTGAGTATGTATCGATTAAATCGATTTGGGGAGATTTTTCCAATAAGTCATAGCGTTCTTCGAACTCTAACTGAACCAAACGCGGCACAATTCCGGTCTGCTTGGTGGCATAAGCACCTTTTACTCCTATTACCTCAGGCAGGCTCAATGATTTTTCCATCTCTAAAACCCAAGCTGGTTCGGGTTCACAATCGATATCTGTAAATAAAATCAACTCGCCTGCAGCCGCTTGAACTCCACGATTGCGGGCTGCTGCGGGTCCCTGATGTTTTTGACGGATCAACTGCACGGGTTTAGATTCCACTAATGCCACGCTTTGGTCAGTGGAGCCATCGTCTACAATGATTACCTCATCCGGAGGCCGGATTTGCTTAGATAGAGCATCAAGGCAGCGTTCGACGAATCGTTCGCCGTTATAGACCGGAATCACTACCGAAATGGTCATTGAGACTTCTTCCGATCTGGCTGAGAAGCCGATTGGCTCATAGAATGCCGGGCGAGGTTATTATGCCAGTCATACAAGATGGATCTATCCAGATTTCTTGAACTCGAGAATTTGATAGTAACTTAAAGGCCGGCACAATGGCAGCCATCGATATATCCAACTATCAATTCGGCTAGATAATTCATAGAATTTGCCGGATTCGCGTTTAAGCAAATATTTCACACCCATCTGAAAAAAATACATCCGAATATAATAAATTTGGGTCGCATCGAAAGCTTTTCCAATTTTAGCAATATCCCCAGGACGCAAGGGATATTCTCCCGGACTGCTGTTCTTGGGAATGCCCCATCTGCCAACTAATTTCCCTCTTGCAAGCATTAGGATAAGGTTTCTGGACGAGTTTTCGTGAAATATCGCTTTCCCGCCCGGCCGAAGAATCCTGTACAATTCCCTCCCTAAGTCATCGTGGTGGCTCGTGTGGTGTAATACCATCGAACCAAAAACGAAGTCGAAATAATTGCTTTGAAAGGGTAGAAAATTCATATCAGCGCAAAAACCGCGCACCTTGTCGCTGGCAGCAAATTGGTTGGCTTTGCGCACGACAACCGGCGACAAGTCGAAGTGATAGACCCAAGCGCCCAATTTGGAAAGATTAGCCGTCCAAACCCCCATACCGCATCCCATTTCGAGAATTGTTTTTCCATCAAAATTATCTTTACCGAATAAATCGATAATAAAACGATACTCCGCCTCATTGTAGTGGACATAAGCACCTTCATCCCCATGATGGCTTCCCCAATATTGTTTTTCCTGAGTAATTTCATTCAGCAAAGATATTTATCCGCAAAATCAAATCGAGGGTATTTTTTACTCTGTTGATTTACGCAGCCAATTTGGCAAGCCCGCTGATAATCCTAACAACATCCAGTAGAGAATACCCGGTTTAGCGCCTAACGCCACGGCATCGTTCAATCCAAACAAGCCATGCGCAATCAACCCGCCTGCCAATCCCAATATCCAGGGTAGTGCATCCCGATACACCTGAGACGCAAGATGGTATCCCTTATATATCAAGATAAATGCTGCGACATACAATCCTATGAACGCCAGCAACCCGGGCACACCCAAATCGAGGGCAGCTTGAAGGAATTCATTATGTGCATGACCAATGTCGATATTGGGGCTGAATAAAAGCGGAGGGTGCACTACATATACCACTGTACGAAATGTGTTCATCCCCATCCCGGTATAAGGAAAATCCCGGACACATTCATAAGCCCGCCTCCAAATTTCCAGTCTGCCTTCGATGGTGTTTATCGAATTCGATGCATCACCTGCGTTGGATTCGAATAAAAAACGGTCCAGGGTATCTGCACCCA
>JBDKUB010000268.1:0-9732 GCA_039679915.1 Anaerolineaceae bacterium | reverse complement strand
GCTTCCACCCAACTTTTGATTTGAGGTTCATCCCGGCAGTATAAATAACACATCTCCCCAGGATGAGACACAAACGGCGATTCTACCACAGCATCCACCAAATAATACGGGATGATGGTTCGGTCCGGTTTTTGGCGAATGAATTCGCTATCGACGACCTCTTCTGTGCTGATGATCAGATTACGGGAAGCCCGCGCCATCTCCGCAGCATAACCACTAATTCCATCGATTTGAGCGTTTCCAAATTTATCCGCTCGGTGCACATGGATCAGCCCGACATCCAGAATCAAAGCTGGCAGCAAAGCAATCGGGTCACCGGTGAAGGGACATTCGACCACTTTAGCTGCGCTGTATTTCAATGTGTCACTGCCCAGCATGGAGCGCACCGGTAAAAACGGCACTCCCATGGCGGTTGCTTTTAAACGCCAGGAGATACCAGCATTGCTCCATTCAGCGCAAGTCTCTACCCGACCACTCTCGACTTCACGGCGCAGGCATTTTGAGATGCCATAGACTTCCAAGCCGGCATATGTAACATCCAGCGCTTTGACCAAATGGGCAGCCAGTAGCATATCCAGCTCGAAAACCCCTTGACCGGCTATGCGCAGATTCTTTATCCCCTGTCGTACAATTTCATTCACCAATGACATAGGGCAGCGGACCGTGCCGTATAGTTCCACGCCAAGGTATGTCCCGTCATGGATAAACCGCCTCACCGCTTCCGCTTCGCTCATCCGTTTATCCAAAAGCCCCTTCGGCTTGAGCCGATTCCATTCCCGAAATTCATTGATATCCGGGGGTTGGATCAATGGACCAATACCCGATTCGATGACCTCCATAAGCTCCTCCTTTGGCAAAAAGAAAACTAAAATGAAAGTCTTATATAATTAAACAGCATTTTCCTTAGAAAAGCAAATTTTTGAGTATAACAATTTAAGTATATTTTATCGGGTGGAAAGTTTTGAAAAAGATTTTTTCAAGAAATGATTGTCGAGTGTATATATAATAGTACTGCCTCATCCCATTGTCACACATCCTTCATTAATTTTTCATAGAAAACTTTTTATGCAGCATAATTTGTATCTATTCAAATACTAAGATATAATTATATTACTCTTTCAAGCATGATTTTTGATTTTAGACTCTCTTGATTTATTTTACCTCACCCTCAATCTCTACCCGCAAGTGGGAAGACGGGGTGGAGTTCGGAAATGAAAGAATTAATTACAATCTTAGAATCAGGCTTGACAATCCACGATGAATAAATTTGAATGAGAAATTATGGGAGGAGATACAATGGATAAATTTCTTTTACCAGTAGATGATGATCTACCTATGAATAATTGGGGGCAATGGACAGAAATTAAATTATTTTATTTAGAAAGATATATAAATATTTTCGAAACTTCAATGAAAGATAAATGGTCAACAAGAAATTATATTGATCTATTGGCTGGTTCAGGGAAAAATACAATAAATAATTCAAAAGTGATATTGGGATCTCCACTTATTGCATTAACAACACCTTATCCTTTTACTCATTACTATTTTGTAGATATTGATAAAAAAAATATTAATTCCCTTATTACAAGATGCAACCATTCACAATACAATATAAATGTAAACATTTATTGGGAAGATTGTAATATCATTGTTGACCAGATCATAAATTCAATTAAGAGTTCCAATGTAAATTCATTGAATTTAGCCTTTTTGGATCCCAGAGGATTAGAGTTACAATGGAATACGATAAAAAAGCTTGCTTCAACTCCCAAAATGGATTTAATTATTTATTATCCGCAAATGGGATTGACCAGATATATTAAAACTGCATATCAATCAGATGCACCTACAAGTGTAGATAATTTTTTCGGAACGGATGAATGGCGCAATATTTATCAGCAATGCCAAAACCGATCAATTCTGAATGCTGAATTAATAAACTTATATAGGAAACAGTTGCAAAATATTGGATACAAGTATATATTTCAAGGTAATGAAGATTTACAAAGCTCTCCATTAATTACAAATACCAAACGAAATCCTCTTTATCGATTAATCTTTGCAAGTAAACATACTCTAGGCCATGATTTTTGGAAAAAAGCAATTTTAAAAGACCCCTATGGTCAACGGCATTTTGATTTATAAAACGAAACTTACTACATAAAAGTTTTATACAATAATATAGAAAATGTCACAAAATTCAAGTATTGAGTGGACTGAATCGACTTGGAATCCAATAACTGGATGTACAAAAATAAGTATTGGATGTACTAATTGTTATGCAGAGAGAATGGCAAGACGATTGCAAGCAATGGGACAACCTAATTATATAAATGGTTTCAACATAACATTGCATCCGAATTCATTGAATTTACCATTGAAATGGAAAAAGCCTCAAATGATATTCGTAAATTCAATGAGTGATTTATTTCATGACGAAGTACCATTTGAATTTATACAAGAAATATTTAATGTTATGAAGAATGCTTATTGGCATACTTTTCAAATATTGACAAAAAGGTCTGAAAGGCTACTCGAGATTGATAAATATATAGCCTGGCCTCCTAATGTATGGATGGGGGTATCAATTGAGAATAATAAATTCATATATCGATGTGAACATCTCCGTAAAACGAAATCAAAAATTAAATTTTTATCTTGTGAGCCTTTACTTGGACCCATAAAGGATCTAAACTTGAAGGGTATTCATTGGGTAATAGTTGGAGGTGAATCAGGAACAAATGCCCGCCCAGTAAAGGAAGATTGGATTTGTGAGATTAGAGACCAATGCATATCTAATAATATCCCTTTTTATTTTAAACAATGGGGTGGGAAAAATCGGAAAAAGAGTGGCAGAATCCTCCAAGGACAAATTTGGAATCAAATGCCAATATATTCTGCAAATTTAGAATAATATTAATTCTTGCTAATCCCTAGTTGCGTTGATGAAATCTGCCAACAGACCATAAGCGGTGGTATTGGGACTCGGGTCATTCTCGACAATAGTCAGGTTATTGAGGACATCCATTTCGAACGACACCACACTGGATGTTCCCTGCACATTATAAAGGGGTGAACTGGCAGGCACCCGCTGCGGGGCAACACCCGCCTTAACCGTATCTCCCTCCCTTCTACAAGAACAAACCAGTTTCCAACGTTCTTCAGCAGCTTTTGCCTCCTGAATATCGGATGTGGAAATGTTCCGGATTCCCTGGCGCGCCACCTCCGCAGGTTTCAGAGGGATATCCATCAACCCCGTAGTCAGCGCAGCTACTTTGACCGCAGCATCCCATCCATCCACATCCCCACTAGGATCAGTCTCAGCGATACCAATCGACTGTGCATAGGATAAGGCTTGCTCGAACGTTTCGCCGCTTTCCATACGGGTTAGAATCAGATTAGTTGTGGAATTCAAGATGCCTTTAAAACCCAATAGTTTAGCCCCAGGTAGAGCGCTGCGAAAGAGCGAGAAGATCGGCGCGCCATCCATCACCGCCGATTCAAAATAAAATTTCCGATTATGGGCTTCTGCTAATTGGGTTAGCTGACGGTATCCATGTACAACCGGACCTTTATTGGCTGTAATGGCGTGCATACCCAATTCCAATGCCTGCCGGATATAATCCAGCGCCGGTCGACCGGTCTCGTAATTTACCGGCGAGTTTTCAAATAAGACTTCCGCTCCACAAGAACGAATAAAATCCTCAGCATTATCCAGTCGACCAATGGCTGATAAAGAATCCAGATTGGTGTTGCTCTTTCCCAATTGAATGGCTTTCGCCAAATCCAATCCCTGGATATTAATCGCGGAACCATGCCGTTTTGAATATATCCCGGTCACTGAGAATTCGAGGTTATACCGGCTTGATAATTCTTCTTGCTTTGTCAATAATAATTGGGCTAAAGCCTGACCCACATTTCCAAAACCAATGAATGCGAGACGATGGTGTTTCATACAATGTCCTTTCAGAAATATATTATGTTCATCAGATCAAAGGCCAGGGATATTGCCGCCGCTCATTACTAGGTACGGGAAAAATTCCTTCATCGATAAGTTTTTCTGCCCGCAATAACATGGCATCTATTTCGGATTTGTGCAAAAATTTTTCTAAATTCGACCGAAATTCATTCGATTCCCCTCCGATTCCGTTTAGTTTATGGGTGAATTTAATCATATCATCTGTCAAATTCGAGGGGATTGCCTCCCCGGCAAAATCCCAAATCACTGTGCGTAATTTATCTTCTACGTGAAAACATATGCCGTGATCTATTGCCCATAGATGATGCTGTTGATCGAAAAGGAGATGGCTTCCCTTGCGGTCGGCATTATTAACGATGATATCGAACAGAACAACAGGCTGCAACCATTCCCGATCGCTCTGTGAAAAAGTAAAGTAGTGATATTCAGGGTCGTGCTCGATATAAAGCTGAACAGAGCCAGCGCCGTAAGGTGCATTCTGACGATAAACTGTCGGAGGTACTAATTCCCAACCCAAGGCTTCGCTAATAAAAAATGCAGCGACTTCCCTTTTGGTTAGAGTACCAGTCGGAAAATCCCATAATGGTCTTTCGCCCTGGGTTGGTTTATATACCGCATGAATCAAGTTTCCCTGGTGAGCTATTTGAATCAAAAACGTATAATTCGACCCCAAAACGAATTCTCCCTTTAATAATATTTCCCCCTCGCTAAGCAACCACAAGTATTCCTCTTTAATGCTTGTGTCCATTCTTCTTAGGACAAAAATGTCCTTCGGGATCCATCGGTTGCCCGCACTGTGGACAGACCGGCCTGCCCCGCCCGGCAATCTCCATCCCCCAACGACACATGGCTCGAATTTGAGAGCGTGTGCACCAAAACCGTACAACATTTGTATCATCAGGATTGCCTCCCTCAGGCACGATTTCTTTGGCAATCAAGACAATGTAATCATTTTCATTATCGTAGCCTAAACCCAATTCACCGACACGGAACAAAGGGTCTAACGGCGGATTGATGTGCATTTTTTCCTCTTCATAGTCCGCTGAAGCCTCAGCCAAATCCGGAAAGCGGGAACTGACCTCTGCTAAAAATTGTTCCAAGCCGATGGCTAACGATTGAATCTGTATCTTTTCGATGATCAGCGTGACTGTACGTTCCCCTTGCCAACCTTGCAGGTAAAAAACCCGCTTCCCAGGCTGGCCTATTGCATCAGTGGTAATATGGGTTACCGGACGAAGATCGATTTCAGTAGGCGACATAATCAACTCCACGAACAGTATACCAAAATCATGACTTATCATTCGATAAAGTAAATTCGTGGTTAATCGAAATCAAGCAGGGAACACTCTCCTTTATTTCCAATATTGTAATGGAAGCCGGTCCAATGTAAAGGCGTTGGTAATTATCTATCGGCATTCCGAGATAGAAAGTAACCAGCAATCTAATACAATCAGCATGGGTAAAACAGGCGGCCATTTCCTCCTTTTCAAGCGTGTTGAGAATATCAGTTAATCCTCCACACATTCGGGATTGCGCTTCCACAAAATTTTCACCGCCTGGAAAGCGAACTAAGGAAGGCATGGCGTGCACTTTTTTCCAATTATCCTGTTGATATAACCATTCGTAGCTCTTTCCCTGCCACTCGCCATAATCGACTTCCAATAACTCATCCCGCTTTATCACTTCCAAATTCATTGCATTGGCTAACGGTGCTGCTGTTTCATAAGCGCGTTCGAGTGGACTGGAATAGATCCCCGTAATGGGAAATTTTTTCAATTGTTCAGCTACTTGTTCTGCCTGCTTTTTTCCGGTTTCATTCAAGTGAATACCGGGAATCCGACCTGCTAATACTTTATTTTTCATAAAATCATTTTCGCCATGACGAACCAAAAAAACAATTGGCATGATGGGTTTCCTCTAACTTTCCAACCTTCCACTTGGTTTATGTTTGTGTTTGATTTCTGTGATGGTATCCTGTGTTAGTTCGGATAGCATCTCGACTTTGGTTACGCCTAATGCCTCTCTTTGAGCTTTTCGCCAGCGTTCCAATCTTTCTACGACCTCCGCTTCATATCCCTGAGTGGAGGGGTTATAAAAGTATGTTCCCAGCAAATCACGCGGTAAATATTGCTGCGGTAAAAAATGTTGAGGGTCTTCGTGCGGGTATTGATAACCCTTACCATGCCCCAAGGCTTTGGCATCGCGGGAGGCATCCTGTAAATGCTGTGGTACACCGGTAATACCGGCTTCTTCGATCAATTGATAAGCTTTGAAGTAAGATGTAGCACTGTTGGATTTCGGGGCAGTCGCAAGAAACAGAGTGGCTTCCACCAATGGATATACCCCTTCAGGCAAACCAATATAATCGAATGCTTGCGCCGCGGCTACCGCTATCACCAAACCTAAAGGTTCAGCTAAACCAATATCCTCGCCAGCCAGGATAATCAAGCGGCGCAGGATGAATCGCGGATCTTCTCCGGCGTAAAGCATCTTTGCCAACCAGTACAAAGCAGCGTCCGGGTCGCTGCCGCGCACCGATTTGATAAACGCCGAAATCGTGTCGTAATGGGCATCGCCATCTTTATCATATAGGACAGCCCGGCGCTGAATGGATTCTTGAGCAATCTCCAAGGTAATATGTATAACTCCATCGTCATCAGCCGGCGTGCTTTCCACTGCTAATTCGAGGGCATTCAGGGCGTTGCGTGCATCCCCACCGGCAATATTGATGAGGTGAGCCTGTGCAGCCTCATCCAGCTTGATTGTTCGCTTTCCATAACCGCGCTCAGGATCAGTTAGAGCGCGTTGCAGAATTGTCCTTACATCGGCATCACTCAAAGGGCGCAGTTGAAATACACGCGAACGTGAGACCAACGCCCCAATGACCTCGAAGTATGGATTTTCGGTCGTCGCGCCAATCAAAGTTATCGTGCCATTTTCGACATGGGGTAGTAATGCATCCTGTTGAGCTTTATTCCAGCGGTGCACTTCATCGACGAACAAAATCGTACGCTTGCCATATAATCTTCGCCGTTCGATGGTTGAATCGATGACCACTTTTAATTCAGCTTTTCCTGCCAGAACAGCCGAGAGCGTTTCGAAATGCGATTTGGTCAGATTGGCGATTACCATCGCCAGAGTGGTCTTACCTGTACCGGGTGGCCCCCACAATATGATCGATGAAAACAGCCGGTCGCTTTCGATGGCACGGCGCAAAAGCTTGCCCGGTCCAACGATATCCTCCTGCCCAACGAATTCATCCAGCGTGCGTGGGCGCATCCGCGCCGCCAAGGGTGCTTCGCTTTTCATGCGTTCTGCCATATTATGGGTAAAGAGGTCCATAGCTCCATTATAACGCGTTGGAAAGCTGATTGTTCTTTTAACAATTTTTTCTATTAAATTCAAAGTCGAATGACCAATCACCATGTCCAAACTCACCGCGAAAAATCCTGTGGGGGATCGATGATTGTCATTCCTGTACTTTGTAGTAAAATTCGTCAAATTATTCACCGGGTGAATAAGAAATTCAATTCAACTTTAAAGTAAAAGGTTTTTTCATGGCAGCAAAAATCATCGTTATTGGCGTTGGGATGGTAGGCGAGCAAATCATATCCATCCTAAAAGAGCGCAACCTCCCTATAGAATGGCCTCCCAGAATTTACGCTACCTGGGAAAGGACTGAAATACTGGCTGGAGAATCTTTTCAGGTCGAGAAATTATCAGCGGATAGTTTCAAGAACGTCGATGGTGCCTTATTTGCCGGAAAAGAAGGTGCCAAAGGAGCCAGTGTCACCTGGCGGAGTGTGGCAGAATCCGAAGGTGTATTGAGCATCGACAATGGCAGCGATTTCCGTCTGGACCCCGATGTCCCTCTGGTTATTCCCGAAATCAATTTCCAGGCGATTAAGCCTCATCACCGTTTCATTGCCAGTCCAAATTGTTCCACAATCCAAATGGTCATGGTGTTAGCACCCATCCATCAAGCCGCCAGAATCCGCCGCGCGGTGGTCTCGACCTATCAAAGCGTGTCCGGCTGGGGGTTAGCAGCAAATGAAGAATTACACCAGCAAGCCACCCACGCATTGAGCAGCATGGACAATTTCTCCTTCGATCCTACCATCCTGCCTAAACCCATCGCTTTTAATTGTATTCCCCACATCGATCAATTCACCCCCAGCGGCGCAACCAAGGAAGAGCTGAAAATGGTGGAGGAAACACAAAAAATCCTCGGAGAGACCATAGCCATCTCAGCCACCGCGGTGCGTGTGCCGGTATTCGTTGGCCATGGCGAAAGCATCAACATCGAAACAGAACGCAAGCTTACGGCTGAACATGCTCGGGAAATTCTTTCTGCTTTTCCAGGCCTCGTTGTCATCGACGACCCTAATCCAGATAACCCACGCCACGATGCTCTGGAAAGGACTTACCCCACGCCAGGGGATATCCGTAAGCCTGAATATAAAGACGCTGTGTTGGTGGGTCGCATTCGGGAAGATCCTACCCTCGAAAATGGGTTGAATTTGTGGTGTGTTGCGGATAATCTGCGCAAAGGCGCAGCTTTGAATGTCGTTCAAATCTTGGAAGGGTTGCTGGCTCGCGGTACCCTCTAATATCCTGATTGGCTACCTCTTAGCATAACCAGGGGAATTAGTGTAAGATAAGGATTAAGAGGTTCAGGCAGCAAGGTAAATATGAAGATCCGTACTCTGATCCGTTCCGGCATCGAACGATTAGCCACTCGATTAATATACCCAATTGAGAATTTATCCTATCACAGATAATACAACTTCCCGTTTGGAAATAAACCCCTTGCCGATGTAGATACATACCGTGAAATTTGGCAACAAGCTAAAAGTGTCAGCTATCCAATCATCGATCAATTCGAGAAAATGGCCGGCTTTGCTATAGACCAGGAATGGCTGAATCATCTAGCATTACTCACCCAGGTGGTGGTCAAGCCATCTGAAATATGCTATCAACACGGCCGGCTGCTCTATACTGCGCTGTCTCAATATATTGCGCAATATCATTCTCTTACCCTTACCATCCTCGAAACCGGAACAGCACGCGGATTTTCCGCTCTATGCATGGCAAAAGCATTATACGATCAACATCGGGCTGGAAAAATCATAACCATAGATGTTCTGCCTCACCATATCAAAATGTACTGGAACTGTATCGCCGATAATCAAGGAGCAAAATCTCGCGCTGAACTTCTAAACGATTATCAGTCTCTTATCGATGAGTATCTCATTTTTTGTCAAGGGGACTCGAAAATCGAATTGAATAAAATCGAAATCCCCCGTATTCATTTTGCCTTCCTGGACAGCCGACATACCTATGATTACGTTATGGCGGAATTTGCTTATGTAAACGACCATCAGAAACCTGGTGATATCATTGTTTTCGATGATTACACCCCTGGAGTATTCCCAGGAATTGTAAAAGCCGTCGACGAGATTTGCAATAATCACGGATATCAAAAACAAACGATTGAAATAAGCATGCAAAGAGGCTACGCCATAACCCAAAAGCAATAAGTTTAATAACCTCACAATCATGAGGAAATTATGAGTATATCTAAACAAACCGTGTATAACCGGGTAGATCAACAGCTCATTAATCGGTTGGGTGCTGTTGTGGGTAGTAACAATGTGCTGTTCGACCCAGAGACGCTTGAAATCTATTCGCATGACCAAACTCCCGGCGTCAAAGGCAATCCTGAAGTGGTGGTGAAAGTGACCCATGCA
>JBDKUB010000501.1:0-5834 GCA_039679915.1 Anaerolineaceae bacterium | reverse complement strand
ATGGGTTGAGGAACATACCAAACAATCGCGTGCCCTTCGAAAGATGGCTTCGTCGTTGCACTCCTCGCCATGACGGGCAGATAGATAAGATGGCTTCGTCACCATGCTCCTCACCATGACAAGATAATAATGACGCTCTTATAAAACTTACCAGTTTCATCAGGCCAGAAAAGCACCTGCATTATGGAATTACCCGTAATGGCGAAGCCATGGGTTCATACCCACAAGGGAGTATCCCACAATTTTAGAATTTGACCAAGTCCCATGGCTTTGGCAGTTTGATAAATCCGCTCAGCCACGATAATATCTTCGCTGCCCATACCCATCGATTTGAACAGGATGTGCTGCTTGGGATCGGTTCGCGCTTTCACCTTACCGCCGACGACATTTTTCAATTCCAGGATGCGGCTCGGGTCGAGTTTGCCAGCGTCTACCAACTGTGCCAAATAACCCGGCGTATAGTGGCTAATGGCGCCCCAATCATCCACTACCAGTACATCAGCCTGCAGGATTTCCGCTTCTTCGGCTTCATTTGTCCCCATTTGGGCATAAAAATTAGCACTCTTCAACCACTCCTTTTGAAGAAAATGTTTGCGGGTAGTAGTTTGAGTCGCGACGACGTCCGCACCTTCCACTGCCTGACGGGCATCATCAGCCACGCGAATATTAATGCGCTGGTGAAATTCTTGCGCCAATCCTTCGCTTTTGCTGCGATCTAGATCATAAATACGGATTTCTTCCAGCTTCGGGAAGATTTCCAGGTAGGCTTGGATTGCCGTGCGGCCAATTACACCCGCACCTACCATGCCGGCAATCTTCGAATCGAGATTTGCCAAATATTTAGCTGCCACCCCTGAAGCTGCTGAAGTGCGCATGGCGGTTATCAGGGTGCCGTCCATGATAGCTACCGGGTGGGCAGCATCCAAATCATGGAGGATAACCACGTCGATGCCGTATGGCAGTCTGCCTGTGCGCTGATTTTCGAGTGATTCTGCTGCCCATTTCACCCCAGCCCTATTGATCTTACCACCCAGGTATACCGGCATAGAAACCACCAACCTCCCGCGATCTTTGGTGATCGGATCGGGAAATTCCATCAGGGTTTTCACCGGTTGTTGGACTTCACCTGCTGCATACATTTTGAAAACCGTCTCCACATCCTCGATGGTTTTCTTCATATCCAGAACACCCGCTTTGATCACGTCTTCTTGCTTTAGGAATAAAATTTCAGGGGATTTATTTGCAACCATAATCGTCTCCAGGTTAATAAAAAATAATAAACAAAGTCATCGTTAAGTTTATACTCACCCGATCATTACAAACATATATCGATAATTGTTCTTACTCCACTCACCATGGGGCTATACCAAAAGGTAATGGCTGCCTTGAGCGAAGCAAAGGATTATTAATGACCCAGATGCTTCGCTCAATATGACTTTATGACTTTTCGGACAGCTCCATGGCGCGTCGGATTTGGAGTAAGGGTATTATTCCAAGCCGTATTGCTGAGCAAGCTTGTCGATATAACCTTCGTCGATCAATTCTTGGATGATTTTATCCAGTTCGGCTTTGAGGGCTGTTTCACCTTTGGGAATAGCGATATTCTCACCGCTTTCGAAAAGTTTTTCAGTTAAGACAACCTTAGCTTGACCATTTTTTTCATATTCCTTAGCAGGGCCGGCATCGGTGAGTACCAAATCGATCCGCCCGGCTTGCAGGTCCAGGATGGATTGGTCAGCGCGCTCATAGCGAAATACATTCTCAGCCGGCATTTTGCCGGTTTCGACCAGATTCTTCGTCACCCAGTCATCCAAGGTGGTTCCAGTTTGAACACCGATTTTATAAGCTGCGGCATCCTGAGGACTAGCAAGGGTAATACTGGAGTCATTGGGTATCAGGAACCAGCTCTTTTGAACATGGTAAGTGATAGAGAAATCTACTTGTTGAAGTCGTTCTTCGGTAGGCGTCATGCTGGCGATGACCACATCCACTTTGCCCTGTTCTACCGCTGCAACCAAGCTGTCGAATGCCATATCTTGGATTTCGACCTCCACACCCATGCGCTTGCCGATCTCACGGATCAAATCCATGTCGAACCCGACGAAGTTGTCCTGCTCATCCTTGTATTCAAAGGGAGCATAGTCTGCCGAAGTGCCAACAACCATCTTGCCGGCACTTTTTATGGCTTCCAGTTTATTAGCAGGAGCTTTAGGTGCACAGGCGCCCAAAGCAAGCGCTGTAAGCAACAAAACGATCCATAATTTTGATATTGTTTTCATTTTCTCCTCCGAAAATTAATGATTAATAACCGATTTTTATTGGGCTTATATGCAACTATATTCCAATATAACCTCCTTGATAATTTGAGGGAGAACCTCACCTGTTGTTACAGCATTAGATTTCGATACTTAAGTAATCAACAATGGGACACTTCTGCCAGGGCTTCATCAAGAATAGCCAGAGCTTCATCGATTTGTGCAGAGGTAACGATAAGAGGGGGGATGAAACGCACGACCTGACCGTAAGTTCCCGCCATATAGGCAAGAAGACCTCGTTGCAAGCATTGTTCAAGAGTTTGCATCACTGCTTGCGGATTGGGTTTTTTGTCGCTATCGGGTACGATCATTTCGATTGCCAGCATACATCCCAGACCACGCACGTCACCAATGATAGGATATTTTTTCTGCAATGCAAACAGCCCGTCCAGAAAACGTTTACCTTGCTGGCGGCAATTTTCGAGCAAATTTTCTTCGCGCATCACCTGTAAGGTAGCCACACCCGCAGCACAGCTAAGTGGATTACCGCCAAAAGTGGTTCCATGAGAGCCAGCTTTCCATTGGCTCATTAATTCGTGGCTAGCAATCGTAGCACCCAACGGGAACCCGGATGCAATTCCTTTAGCGACGGATAAAATGTCGGGTTTGACGCCAAAAGTCTGAGCGGCGAACATCTGACCGGTGCGTCCAAAACCGCATTGCACTTCGTCCATGATGAGCAATATACCATATTGGTCGCAAATCTTGCGCAGCGCTTTTAGAAAATCTGGTGGTGGAACGATGTAACCGCCCTCGCCTTGCACCGGCTCGACCAAAAAAGCAGCTACATTTTGAGGTAAGATCTGATGTTGAAAAAGTTTCTCGATGTGATACAGCGTCCACTCTAAAGCGTCATCGGGTGTGTTGCCTAATGGACAGCGATAAGCATACGGGTAGGGTACAAAATAAACCCCGGGTACGAAGGGTTCATAATGGTCACGGTATTTGGCTTTGACCGAGGTGACCGAGGCTGCTCCATACGATCTGCCATGGAAACCACCCTCGAAGGCGATTATGCCAGGCCGTTGGCTGACATAACGTGCCAGCTTAATTGCCCCTTCCACCGCTTCGGCACCACTATTGCCGAAGAAGAACATATCCAATCCGGAAGGCAGCACTTCGATCAACGCTTGGCACAGCTCTAATAATGTCTTATGGATGGTAATACCTACCGCACTGTGCACCATGGCTTCCATTTGCTTTTGGGCGGCAGCCACCACACGTGGATGGTTATGACCGGTATTGGTAACGCCGATGCCGGAGGTGAAATCGAGAATACGCCGACCATCAGCCAGGTATAAATATGCGCCTTCCGCCCGCAGCGTGGGCAATTCGGGCCAATCTTCTGCCAAACTTGGCGCCAGCAGGTCAGGAACCTGCTTCATCATGTTAAGGAAATCGGCATCTTCAGCCATAGGGGGTTTCTCCAATTTGCAAAATTAGCAAAGTTTATCACAAAATTCACCAATTTTGTTTTTATTTTTAATTATATACCTTAAAATATTCAACGAAACCCATCCCTGCGACGAAAGGGTAGATGAAGAAATATGCTCGTATTCGAAGTCCAAAATCCACTATGCAGCCATTCAGCCCGTTGTATAGCCAATCGAATTATATGAGATTGGGTAAATTATTTGATAAAATTCAGCTTTGGTATTGGTGCATGGCCATCTTTCAATTTCCAGAAATAGGAAATTAATATAAAAAAGCGAGACGATTTAATTTCGGTAATCGAGAGCCAATACCCTTGACATAGAACTTATGTTCTATTATAATAATATCATATCGATAATATTTTGGCATTATTATTGCAGGAAAAATCGTAGACGGTAATATTTTCTCTATGAGGAGTTATTGAATGAATATCGGGATGTTATGGTTCGACAACGACCCCAAAGCCGAGATAAACGTAAAAATCGAACGGGCAGCTTCCTATTACCGTCAAAAATACGGCAAAGCGCCTGATATTTGTTTTATCCACCCTTCTATGCTGCATATCGAAAATATGGAGAACACCCCCAAACCGATGAAAGCCGCCGGCGTTGAAGTACGCACATCCCGTTCAGTGCTGCCAAACCATTTTTGGATCGGGGTCAATAACCCTCACCCCGCTAGCGAAAGATAACCATTCCCCTGATTGTAATTTTTATTCCCATACAATAATGTAGTGATGCCTTTAGTCGTTTTTCCCCTAATACAACTAACTTGTTGTGTAATCAGAGACGAAACATTCCAGCGCCACATCCCCATCCATCTTCCCCGTTTTTATAGCTTCGTCGATTTCCAATAGACGATGGTAAATATTTTCAAGCTCCTTAGAGGAAATTTTACGAGCTTGCTCGTATAAATGCCTGGCATATCCCTCTCTAATTTTTAATTCATTGGCGATGTCATTGACATTCCCACCTCGATCTAAAACATCCCTGGCACATATTAATACGCTAAATTGGCGGGCAATTCGACCCACTAGAAGATAGGGGTCCGACACATCCAATTCCTTACAAAGGACTTGCAGCGCCTTGCGTGGATTGCGTTCACGCAAAGCATTTGCCAGAGCGAAATTTTCCAGCAAGCTGGCATCGGGAGTAATCTCCTTTACATCATCCACTTCCACCGGGCGTTGATAATTCACATAAGCCAGCAGCTTATTGATTTCCTGTTGCGCCATTCGGGGGTCATCACCCGCCAACCCTGCCAACAACTCGGCTGCACCCAGGGTAAAAACGCCACCTTCTTTCCGGGCTTGCTCTTGTATCCAGTTTGCCAGAGCCAGCCCAGTGCGGGGTTTGAAATGTTTGACAAAGGCAATCTTAGGGGCTCGCTTTGCCCATAATAACAACCAATGGGAATTTTCCGGTAATGTTTTGTTTTCCACTAAAATCAAACGGGTAGTGGGCGGTAAATTTTCCAACAGCTTAATCAATTTTTCCTGTAAAACAGGCGTATTGAGACTGCTGAGCCAATTATCTACCACGACCAGCCGGCGATCTCCTAAAAAAGGGATTGCCGCAGCGACAATCTGCAATTCATCTATCGAAAGGTTGCTTCCTTCTAAACGGGATATATTCAAAGCTGCAGTGGCAGGATCGCCCAGCTCCTTCTCCAACTCGGCGATCACCTGAGCTATGGCAAATTCATCTTCGCCGTGAAAAATATAAACGACCGGCTTCGTTTCAGACACAATTAACCCTGCGTAGTAATGCGGTGAGCGCGCCAGTTGCCGCGCCGCGTGGCTTGAATACCAGTCACCTGTAACCCTTCTGGCATCCCGCTGGTGGTCACCATGCGCTGTAAAAACAAGCCAAGGGGTTGTGCTGACAAGAGTGCCAGAGATACCAACGAAATCACCATGGGCAAGCGTTTTAGTTTATCACGCCAACGTTGCCCGGCACTTGCCATCGCCAAGCCCCCTACCAAACCAGCCAACACACTGGCTGCTGCCAGGTTTGTACCGCAGTTTGGGTGGACTGCCAAACTATGTTCACCTTGCTTCAAGCGGCTTAACGCCTCAGCAACTGC
>JBDKUB010000101.1:0-1965 GCA_039679915.1 Anaerolineaceae bacterium | reverse complement strand
CATATCTTCTTCGTTATAGTCGCCGCGAACTCCATCGAATACGGCATCAGTCGAGATATGAACCAGGCGCGCTCCGCCCCTGGCGACATGATTTGCCAGTTTACCGGGTAATTCGCTATTCAGTTGGGACGCCAATTGCGGGTTGGCTTCACAGGCGTCCAGATTTGCCAGTGCGGCGCAATGGATCACCCAATCAGGCTGGGTACGCTCCAAAACTGATTCCACTGCGCCAGGCGCCAGAAGATCGGTCTGTATCACTGTGAACCGATGGGTTTGCAGAGCACAACGGTTGCTCACACCAAATACCGTGTGTTGCCCCGCTAACTGCAAAGCCAGGTTCGAACCCAACAAACCGCTGGCTCCGGTGATAAGAATGCGCATGGATATCCTTATGCAAAATCATGCTGTTATCCAGAAAAAATTTCACATGAAATCGACTTGAGTTTCGTTTTCGAATGGGGCGACGATTTCATGAATTTGGTCAAGAGTAAGCCATTTATCGTTGGTATCGCTGGCATAACGAAAACCTTCCGCTAAGGCTTTACCTTGGTTCTCCCATTCATGACCGAACCATAAAGCAGCAGTTGGCTGCACTACAAACATATTTTCCAACTCAACGGTCGAGCGGGCTTCATCTTCGTGAATAAGCATTTCGTGTAATTTTTCACCAGGGCGGATGCCGATGATCTCCAATTCAGCTTCTGGCGCAATCGCTTTCGCCAAATCGATAATATACATACTGGGTGTTTTAGGTACAAAAACCTCGCCGCCACGCATTTGTTCAATACAATGAATCACAAACCGCACCCCTTCTTCAAGACTGATCCAGAAGCGAGTCATGCGTTCATCAGTAATGGTCAACCGACCGGTTTGCCGCTGCTTGATGAACATAGGCACAACACTACCGCGGCTGCCAACCACATTGCCATAACGCACACAGCTAAAACGGGTAATCGTCCCGGCAGCATAGGCATTGCTTTGGACGAGCAATTTTTCAGCAGCCAACTTGGTAGCTCCGTAGAGATTCACCGGATTGACTGCCTTATCGGTACTCAGTGCCAATACTTTTTTCACACCGGAATCGATGGCAGCTTCGATCACATTGCTGCTGCCCAAAATATTGGTTTTGATAGCTTCCATAGGATTATATTCACATGCCGGCACCTGTTTGAGGGCTGCCGCATGAACCACAATATCGACGCCATGCATTGCCCGACGCAAGCGTAATTCATCACGAATATCGCCGATGAAATAACGCAGGTTGGGTTGGTCAAATCCACCCATCCGCATTTCGTACTGCTTTAATTCATCACGGCTGAAGATGATCAATTTGGCAGGTTTATATTCATCCAGCATAATCTGAACGAATTTCTTACCAAATGAACCCGTGCCGCCGGTGATGAGAACAACCTGATTAGTCCAATCCATAGAATACTCCAATAAAATTTATTTGGGCTTATTAATCACGATCAGTGGATATTGTCCATTTTCCCCAAAATATCTCGGGAAAAGTTCTTCCAACCGATAGATCACCCGCAGCCAAAAGCGCCCTCCCAGCCATGGGTGGATCAACGCTCTCATAAACCGTACGCTTACACTGCGCCATACCCCTATCGTGATGGGAATCTGCTTTGCCAGGCTTTTTTTCATCCAGTCAACACCCAGCTTGCGGGTGAAGGTTCCCTTGGGTTCAGCGGGCTTTGATCTACCAAGGTAATCCCCAATAACTTCTTCGGCATTGATTTTTTCATTTTTTCGGGCAAATATCCACTGCAAACGGTGGCTGAAGCGAATCAATGGGTTAGCCCAGCGCATCAATCGGCTTGAAGGCCAGCCATTGACCACCACACCTTGACACCCCGGCATCAAGCTGCGATAAAGCTCCAAGTAAGCCTTCAAGTGCTCATCCTCAGGAATATGGTGAATAGTATGCAGCGAAACGAGCCCTTCAAAGCAATTGGATTT
>JBDKUB010000059.1:0-6579 GCA_039679915.1 Anaerolineaceae bacterium | reverse complement strand
GGTGTCTGCTTTATTCACCTGTAATACAGCACTTAATACGACAGCTTCACCTTTCTTTTCTTTCAGGATACTCGATCGATACCCAAATTCGAATTGTTCATTTGTCCATGAAGCAATAGATGGCAATGCTGGTTGCCTGTTCTGATTACGTTGCAAGATATCTGCCACCCATAAATTATTGGCTATCTCACTACTATGCGCCCCGGCATTTCCAACGATTGCACCACCTAAAGTGCCCGGGATACCAGTTGCCCATTCCAATCCCGTTAACCCCAAATGGGCTGCTTTGCGAGCCAATAATCCCAGGTTTACAGCCGAATCAGCTTTGATAAGTGCAGGCTCCGTCTCTAAATTAAAATCCGCGGCATTCAAACCGCGGGCTCGATTTAGAACTACAATTTCCCGAATTCCATGATCGCTTACCAATATATTGGAGCAACCTCCCAGAATGATATATGGCAAATCCATAGCCCATAATCGGGTTATAACTTTTTCCAACTCAAGCGCGTTCGTTGTATGGATGAGCACATCGGCTTTCCCACCTACTCGAGCGCTGGAGTATTTTGCCATCGGCACGTTGAACCTTACCGCCTCTTTGAATTCTTCCTTTAGTGCGGAGATTTCTTTATGAAAAGATGGGGTAAGGGATTGTTTCATTTTTGCCATCAACAACTTGTTCACAACTTTTTGATTTTATCGATTATTTTTACAACCATCTCGCGAGAATATTTCACCGGAGTCTCGTTCAAGCATAGTGCCATTTCGTAAGTAAAGGCATCCTCTAACCTTTTGTCAGGTTGCCCTGGTTTTAAGGTTTGAGAATATACTGATTTTGACTTATTCTTCTGAATGTCAGTCATACGGCTTTTTCCTTGATTTTTAGTGCTCTTTGGACTGTCTGGCTGATTTTGTTAGCATCCCCGGCAGAACACACTAACAATACATCGCCGGGTTTTAATATATTCACTAAAAAGTTACTGGCTTCCTGTAAAGAATCCTGATAATATGCTTGGTCGTGATGTACGCTTTTTACATGCTCCGCCATCGAAAACTTCTCGGGTGCTAGTTCGCGAGCAGCATAAACATTGGTCACAACCACCAGATCGGCTGCCGAAAAAGCGTTTGCAAAATCATCCCACAAAGCCAATACTCTCGAATAAGTATGTGGCTGCCAGACAACAATCAGTCGCCTGGTCGGAAAGCGATCTTTAACGGCTGCCAATGTAACCTTGATTTCAGTAGGGTGATGAGCATAATCATCGATAAAAACCACCCCGTTCACTTCTCCCTGGATTTCAAACCGTCGCCCTGCGCCTCGAAATTGTTTTATAAATTCAGCGCCCTGCTCAACAGGCAGCTCGAGTGAATCCAAAACTGCCAAAGCACCCAGGGCATTCAAGGCATTGTGCCGGCCGGGAATCGACAAACAGACGTCAGTTAGCGGATGGTCTTTTTTCATCATCGTGAATGTGTAACAACCCATTTGATTTTTGGTCAAACTTTCACCGTGATAATCCGGTACAAAATCATTTTCGATTGGCGTAAATCCATAAGACAGCGCAGTGCGTTCTTTTTTCATTTCTTGGAACAGCCGCCAGGATCCTTTGTCTTCGGCACAGGCTATCAATTTCCCATGTTCGGGGGAAATCTTGTGAGCAAATTCGACAAAAGATCGATAAAAGTCTTCCGGGGTGGGGAAGCAATCCGGATGATCGAATTCCACGTTGGTCACCAGGGCAACTTCGGGTTCGATGCATAAAAACATCCGATCATATTCATCCGCTTCGATGACAAAGAAGGGGCTTTTCCCAGCCCGAGCATTGACGGCCAGGTTTTCGACGACACCGCCAACGATAAATGATGGGTCCAGACCCATCGCCGATAATAACCAGGCAATCATGGCTGTTGCGGTGGTCTTTCCATGCGTACCTGCGATAGCAATCGTCCTTTTACCCGCCAATAATTCAGGCAGAAAGTCTGCCCGCTTAAGGACCGGGATGCCTGCATTTTTAGCTGCCTGTACTTCGATATGCTCATCTGGAATAGCCGATGAACGAATAACAAAATCTGCGCCAGCCACATTCTCAGGATAATGACCAATGACCACCCGAGCTCCAGCCGCCTGCAATTCATGGGCAAGAGGTGACATCTGCCGGTCGGAGCCGCTGACTTGATATCCGCTCTCCAACAGCAGGCGGGCTATGGCAGATAAACCAGTTCCGCCTATTCCTATGAAATAGACAGCTTTTTTCCGCATATGCCTCAAATAAATATAACCAGTATCGAAATAAAAGTGACAGCTACGACAAAGTAAATCACCGGAATTCCCAGCCAGTTAGGTGCCAGGTATGGGATCAACCGTAAAGCTGGGGCACTCATCGGGTTATCGGCAGTGGGCGCCGAAATATACTTCGGAAATGGATAACCTGATTGATGCATGAAATACCAGATCGCGCCAACAATCAAGAATCCATTGACCGCTCCTAAAAATAAACCCAAAAGCGAATCGGATAATTTCTCACGGGCAAATTTTGCTCCCGCTATCTTTTGAATATTAGGGGTCTGGTAACCAAAAAACACCAGAAAAACCATTACCCCGGTTCGCATCCAAAATTCGGGTGCACCATTGGGTAGAGCTAGAAAATCCCTTACCGGTGGTACGTAACGTTCTAATACGCCAAGTACGAATATCGATAGGATCGCGCTTGCCGTAACCAACAGCTCTTTCGCCCAGCCGCGCATGGTGCCTATCACGGCAAACAGTGCTACAAATAACCAGAATGTAAAAGTCAACGTCATCATTTGTCACCTCCACCCGCTAAGAGCTGCAGTAACCGAGCGATGGCTGATGCAGCTTCTGGTTTGGCAAGATTACTCATGGCTGTTTTCATTGCATTCAAACGTTGGGGGTTATCGAACAATTGCTTTACAGTGGTCAGCAATTGCTGGCTTAATTCACTGTCTCGGATCAGCAGCGCAGCTTGTCTCTCTACTAAATAACTGGCATTGACGACTTGATACCGCCAAGCATAAGGATACGGGACTAATATTGCGGGTATGCCAAAAACAGGTAACTCGCCCAAAACCGATGCCCCTGCTCGAGAAACGACCATATCTGCAATTGCCATGGCTTGTGCTAATTCTTCATGCAAATATGAAAAAACTATATAACGGCTTGCCTTTTCTGGCGATGTTTTTTCGACCAGTTTATTTTTAGCAGCCGATACTTCTTCCCAATCTAATTGCCCGGTGATGTGAATGACCTGACAAATATCGAGTAATTCAGGTAAAGAAGCGAGCACGGCGTGGTTGATTGACCGGGCGCCTTTGCTCCCGCCCAAAATCAATAATGTGGGCAGTTCAGGTGATAGATCGAAGAAGCGATAAGCTTCCGCTTTTTTGGATTCATTTTTCGCCCAGGCCATCAATTCCGAACGGACAGGATATCCGCATACCGCAGTTGGGATTTTGACATTTAAATATTTTTTAGTGTCCTCGACAGTCAATGCGATGTGAACCGAGAAATTGGTAATGGTTTTCAGTGCTAGCCCCGGTTCCACATCAGGAATAAACACCAAACTGGCTGGTTTTTTCTTGTTTGTACGGGTAAACCGAGCCGAAAGCGCCATTGGAACGGCTACGAAACCGCCGGTAAAAAAGAGTACATCTGGCTTAAAAGATTTCAATATCCGGCGGGATGCAAAGATACCACGCAAAACCTGCCATAAATTATGGGGAAGGTTTTTCAAACCAACACCATGAACGCCGGCTGCCGGGACTTCTGTATAAGGCAAACCCATGCGCGTGACCAATTCAGCTTCCATTCCGCCAACACTCCCTACCCATAACACACTCAAGTCTTTTGGGTCATGCTCCTGGTTTATTGCTTCCCACACGGCGAGAGCTGGATACACGCCGCCGCCGGTTCCGCCAGCGCAAATCAATAACCTCACCAAATAATCTCCCTTCTTCTTCCTTAGTCTTAGTCGATAGGCGTGAGATATTAAGCAATATACCCACTGCACATAAGGAAACGAAAAGGTTCGAGCCGCCATAGCTAATGAAGGGTAACGCATTACCCGCGAACGGCAGCAAATTCACCATGACTGCCATATTGATCATGGCTTCCATCACAATCCAAATCGACAAACCGGCTGCCAATAGTGAACCCAACCCATCTGGCGCACGCCGGGCTATGGTCATTCCGCGCCATAGAAAGGCTAAATATAAGCCAATCAAAAATGTCGCTCCGAGAACGCCGGTTTCTTCTCCCACGACGGCAAAAATGCTATCGGTTGGGGGTACCGGTAGACCCGTATATTTGGTAAGGGCATTCCCGATCCCCACACCAAACCACCCGCCATTGACCATGGCTTCCATCGACCGGCGCACGTGGTAGGGTGCCTGCATAGGGTCCACCAAGCCCGGAAGAAAGCTGCTGATGCGCTGACTGCCGGTTTCGCTGGATAGAACAATCAGAGTTCCAACCAGCGCCGCAATGACAATCAACATAAATATCTGCTTCAAATCTCCCCCTGCCAGGAAGAATAAGACGCCACCTAAGATAAATATGGTGATAAAAGCGCTGATATCCGGCTGAACGATGATCAATCCACCCACAATTCCCAATATGCCTGCCATCGGGATTAATCCAAATTTGACATCCTTTAGGATGTCGCGTTTGGAAAACAGCCAGACCGAGAGGTATATGATCATCACTAATTTCGCTAATTCCGAAGGTTGAATTGAACCTTCCCATAAAGTACGCACAGCGCCATGCCGTTCTTCATTAATTATCAGAACAGCGACAAGTGCTGCGATCGAGACAACTAAAGCCGGGAGCGCCAGTTTGAGCCAAAACCGATAATCGAAGAAAGTCAAAAAAATCAGGGCAATAATACCCAAACCGAATACCTGCAATTGGCGGGTGAAAATTTTCGATGGGTTTCCGTAAAGAAGCAGCGAATAGTCTGTACTGGCAGAATACACCATCACCAGCCCAAATATCACCAGCGTGATGGTTACCAATAATAAAGGCACATCGATTCCAAGATAGATATGCCGTTTTGCCGGCTTTGTCGGGAGAGGTTGGGTTTGGTTCACTCTTCGTCTGGTAGTTGCATTACCCATTGGCGAAAACATTCTCCACGCTCCTCGAAATCACGAAATTCATCGAAACTTGTACCACCCGGTGACAACAAAACCACGTCGCCTGGCCGGGCAATCTTGGCTGCAGTTTGTACTGCCTCCTGCAGCCCCTGACAACGGGTGATCAATAATCCATTCTTGTTGGTTAGAGATATATTTTGAACGATTTTTTCTGCGGCTTCCCCGAAGACGATTAAATGATTCACTCTTTTTTTGACCAATTTGGCAAAATCTTGCCAGGGTAAATTCTTATCGCGTCCCCCTGCAAGTAAGATAATGGGTTCATTAAAAGATTGAATAGCCGCAATGGATCTCTCAGGCGCTGTCGCAATGGAATCGTTATACCAGGAGACACCTTTTACAGAGCGGACAAATTCCAAACGGTGCGCTACACCTTTGAAACCCGAAATACCCGCCTGCATAGATTTTTCAGACAGACCAGCGCCCTCTGCGATAGCACATGCAGCCAGGACATTCATCAAGTTGTGCTTTCCGCGTAATGAAATATCGCTTGTATCGACCAGCTTCCGTATCGTGGTGCCCTGGCGCAGGTAAACCGACCCGTTCTCGCTGAATGTACCGATTTCCCCTACCCCCGGGTCATCCAAACCGAAAGTGATTAATTTTCCTCTAACCCGATCCACCAGGCTCCAGGCACCTCGATCGTCCTGGCAAAGAATGGCGATATTAGAAGAGTTTTGATAATCCAATATGCGTACTTTGGCAGCGGTGTAGGCTGCCATACTCCCATGCCGATCCAGGTGATTTGGCGTAATATTCAATATAGCTGCAATTTGCGGTGCAACGGTCATAAGCTCCAATTGAAAGGATGAAAGCTCTAACACAGCCAGGTCGCCCACATCCATTTCTCCGATCTGAGCAATCAGTGGCAAACCGATATTGCCGCCTACCCATACCTTGCGGTAATTCGAATCGGGCATATGAACAGCCGCCTCAGCGATACGCCCAACCAGTGTGGTGGTAGTCGTTTTCCCTGCCGAACCCGTAATGCCTATCGTAACGCAAGGCGTTTCTTCGAGGAATATTTGAGAATCATTGGTCAACGTCATTTTGAGCTTTTTAGCTTCCACAATCAATGGAAGGGTCAATGGAATTCCACCAGAAACACATAGGGTATCCACCCGTTTCAATAATTCTAGTGGGTGACCACCACAAACCCACTCCACATTCGTATCAGCTAATTCTTGTTGAGCAGCCGTCAATTCCGAGGCTTGCTTCTGGTCATTGATAATTACTCTAGCCCCTCGGCTTACCAGAAAACGAGCCAAAGCAATCCCCTGACGCGCAGCGCCAACAATCAAAACGCTGCGGCTTTTCCAACGGTTAAATTGGCTCGAATATTTCAATTTCAAACCTCTCCATCAAACTAATGCCAATGCCACACCAATCATGGCAGCCAATAAACTGATC
>JBDKUB010000498.1:0-2963 GCA_039679915.1 Anaerolineaceae bacterium | reverse complement strand
TATCGCGACAATTGTCTCTGGAAGGCTTCTTCCAATGCTTTCTCACCCAGATAATTATCCCATTCCCAGGCGGCGATGCCCACACTAACCTTGCCGGAGTCAACGGATAAATTCCAACCCCCTTCCGAAAGATAGATTAACGGTCGAATATAACACGATTCGAAGCCATTCGAAGATATGGTAAGTTTTATTGCATTCATGATTTGGTCTTCAGTATAGGGTAATTCACGAAAACCAAATATGCTTGCTGAATTAAATAGTCGATTGACATGCTCCCTATTGCGAAAGACAGCCGGTCCCTTTTGGGTAGGATAGCAGCGTATCCCTTCGAAAACGCCTACGCCGTAATGCAATGAAACGGAAAGAAAATGCACGGTAGCTTTTTCAAAATCGACCAATTCGCCGTCCATCCAGATATATTTCGATTCGATGCCCATGTGTTTGCTCCTATGACTTAAGTATGATTTCTAGATCCTTATCATTAATTGAAAAATAACTCTGCACAATTTTATTATAAAAAGTTCGCCAATGATTTTATCCCCTGATTTTAATCTCATCTCTTATATATATTACGAATGACGGCATCGGTAAATTCACGAGTTTTACATTTTCCTCCCAAATCGGGAGTGCGCAAACCGTCGATGAGGGTTTGCTCGACGGCCTGTTCTAACACGACCGCTTCCTCATCCAACCCCAGAGAATAACGCAGCAACAATGCTGCCGACAATATCGTCCCGACGGGGTTAGCAATCCCTTTCCCGGTAATATCAGGTGCCGAGCCATGGATTGGCTCATATAGACCCTGAAGCTTGCCCAAAGCATTCACCCGATTGCCTAACGAAGCAGACGGCAAAATGCCCATAGATCCTGCCAGAACCGAGGATTCATCAGTGAGAATATCTCCAAACATATTCTCAGTCAAAATGACATCGAATAATGCCGGGCGGGTGATGAGATACATGGCTGCTGCATCGACTAGGACATGTTCCAGGGCAATTTCGGGATATTCTTTAGCCACCCTGGTCACTGTTTGACGCCATAAGCGCGAGCATTCCAAGATATTGGCTTTATCCACAGAAGTTACCTTACGACGCCGTTTACCAGCCAGCTCGAATGCCAGACGGGCGACCCGCTCGATCTCGCTGGTTGTATAAGTCATCCTATCGACAGCCCGTTCTTCACCATTCTCGAAATAACGTCCCTTAGGTTGTCCGAAATACAATCCACCGGTCAATTCGCGTACGACCAATAAATCCACACCATCCAACTGTTCCGCTCGTAATGGAGAGGCATCCAATAAATACGGGAATACTTTTACCGGTCGCAGGTTGCCAAAGAGTTCCAGAGCCTTGCGCACTTTAAGGAGCCCCTGCTCCGGGCGCACCGCGGCATTTGGATCATCCCATTTGGGACCGCCAACCGCGCCCAGCAGGATGGCATCTGCCTTTTGACAGGCTTGTAGTGTCTCATCTGGCAAAGGCACCCCCCATCGATCGATCGCAATTCCGCCAATGAGATGCTCTTCCATGGAAAACTCATGACCATAGAGATCAGCAAGTTTCTGCAATATTTCTGCTGTCGACGAAACAATTTCGGGACCGATGCCATCCCCGGGCAATAAAACCAGGTTTGCTTTCATGGCTTTGCCATCTCTTCCGTACTTTGAATGGAGCCATTCAATAAAGCGTATTCCATGCTATCGGCAATCGCCCGCCAACTGGCATCGATGATATTCGTTCCTGCCCCGACCGTGCTCCAACGATGGGAACCATTTTTCGTATCGATCAAAACCCTAACCGCGGCTGAAGTTCCGTTCTCGCTATCCAGAATACGCACTTTATAATCATCCAATCGGGTCGATTCCAATTTAGGATAAACGCCCACCAAAGCTTTGCGCAATGCTAAATCCAGGGCATTGACCGGACCATTGCCCTCCGCGGCAGTATGCACAATCCGGTCACCTATCCGCACCTTGACATTCGCTTCGGCTAATAAGCCGCGCCCCTGACGATTCTCAACGATGACGACAAAATCGATCAGCTCAAAGGGCGGCATGTACCCGGGTTGTAGCCGATGAAGCATTACATTCACCGAGGCTTCCGCACTTTCAAAGGTAAACCCTTGTGATTCTAAATCCTTAATAGCGGATAACATATCGCGCGCCTGATGTGAATCCAAATCCAATCCCATATGCTGAGATTTTTCAACCAGATTGCCTCTTCCGGATAGCTCTGAAACCACCGAACGGCGGATATTGCCGACCCGTTCAGGATCGATATGCTGATAAGTACGAGCATCTTTCAACATGGCTGCCACATGGATACCCCCTTTATGGGTAAAGGCGCTTTCGCCAACATAAGGCGCATAGCTATCGCGGGGCAGGTTTGCCACCTCGGCAACATAATAAGAGATGTCTGAAAGGGTAGCTAATTTTTCCGGAGAAACCGTCTCCAATCCCATCTTCAATGTCAGGTTGGGGATAACCGCACATAAATCGGCATTGCCTACCCGTTCGCCATACCCATTAATGGTACCCTGAACCTGGACCACACCTGCATACACGGCTGCCAGTGTATTGGCAACTCCACAGCCGCTATCATCATGGGCATGTACACCCAATGGTGTATTCATCTTCGACTTCACCGCTTTGGTTATGGCTTCTACTTCCCAGGGTAGACAGCCGCCATTGGTCTCACACAATACCAGTACATCCGCGCCTCCCTCTTGTGCAGCAATGAGGGTTGCCAGGGCATAATCGGGATTGGCTTTATACCCATCATAGAAGTGCTCGCCATCATAAATCACTTCCTTTCCCCGACTCTACATAAACGCAACGCTACTGCGAATCATCTCGAGGTTTTCCGCCAGGGTTGTTTCGAGGACATGGGTAACATGAAAATCCCAGGATTTACCAACCAGGGTTACTACCGGCGTATTCGCTGCTAATAATGCCTGGATATTTG
>JBDKUB010000020.1:0-6245 GCA_039679915.1 Anaerolineaceae bacterium | reverse complement strand
TAGTGATAGCAATTGGCTTAGAATCATCCTTTTGAGGCATAAGATCAGCTACGAGGAAATCTAAATTTGAAAAATCTCTTCTTGATCGAAGTAGATAAAATTTCCCAGTGAAGATTTATCATTTTGCTGTGCTAGTGAAACTTACTCATTCAAATATTAGATATGAATGGATGAATGATCATCTAGATCTTATAGATAAAACCAAACATCATTCGATGAAAATGTTTTCTTTTTTTTGCCGATTTGGCGGGCGATAAAAGTTTCTTATCAAATCGTGTCAATTCTTGCAATAATATTGTTAAGGATTATTAATTTTTGTAGCTTGGCAACCCAAGAAATTGGGTTTTTGATCCCTTTCTATTAAAGAATAATCGAAAAAATATTGGCTCAAAATAATTTAGCGAAACACTAGCGGTATGACAATCAATACAAAAAGACACCACACCAAATAGGCAACGCTGCCGCGGCTGAATACCACCTTGACTTTTTCAGCCCATTCTTCCAATTTTCCTCGCCATATGCTCACAATGGCTGCAATCAGGATGCTGATGTTGATGACATTCCAGCCGATGATCATCAAACGATTGATGGTCAATTCATCGTTAAAGGTGCGATAGAGAATAGCCGATAGTGCGTACAAATTGATCACCACTGTCAAAACCGCTACCGCCATGACGCCCCTGCCCAGCCAACGGTTCACTTTAGGAGATACATCTTCCGCAAAGACCGGCGTAGCGCCGATTAGCAAACCCATCACTGCAAATAGCATGATATTGTATACAATAAGGACATCCCGGTTACGGAAGGGCTCCAAAAAGTTGAAGGGGATCACGAAAATATAGATAATCAACACAATCAGGGTCAAGGGTAACAGTAAACGCATCATAGTGGCAGTGAAACGGCTTAACCCTTGTTTGAAATCCTGGTCGAGCGGCATAACATGCGGATCATAAATGCTGACCACTGCCATGATAGGAAGCAATCCCGATCCACCAGCGAAAATCAGCCGCAGATATATCTCATCTAAATTGATGCTCAATGCTCCGAATAATTGTAAAGTGATTTGGGCAAATATCATGCCGACCACTGTATATACCCCACCAGTGATGAATATCTCAAGCGAGCGGATCAAGAAGGCGAACCGTTGAGGCGGCGTTGAATTGAAACCCAACACATAAAGTCCTACTGCAATCCATGAAAGGAGCCCCAGATGCAAAATGCCTAATATCTGAAAATGATCGCGGTATCGATCGCCGATGAATCCAATCATAAAAAACGTAATTACCACCATGGCTGCCAGCCCGAATGCAATGTAAAGAGCGCGGCGGAGGTTTTTTCCAGATGTAAGTGCCAAATATGCCAAAACCCCCAGAGTGGAAAGGGGTGTCCACAACAGCAATAAATGTGGCATACCGCCCTCGGAAAATGTAAAACGGTGGTCGGAGAGAATCCAAAAACAGAAAGCGGTAATCAAAGCTATTGGAATAGCTAACTGCCAATTGACCACCTTTCTGGCAAGTTCGGCTTTCTCAGTTGGTGTCTCTTGCAGACGGTAATACCAGGCAGCCAACAGCACATTATCGCGATTGGCTTTATAGCAGTAAATTAAATCAGCAGCAAATTCCAAGGCGCCATTTTCGCGTAAGACAGATTGGTAAAGCGCTTCCATTTGCTGTGGGTCGCTTTGTATATCACGGATAGGTTGGATATATTTCATCGTCTGCCTCCCTTATCGAAAAACAGCCTGTACGAACTTGCTTTCACAATATAGAAGAATATAACGAGTTATTAAATCGCCGGGGGTATTGGTTCACCAGGTTCGATAGGGGACTGGGGTGTAATTACCTCTGCAGAGGGTTTCTTACGCAAAGTGATAATACCGACCACGATGGGGATGGCGATGAAAATGACGCTCACAATCAGGATGACTAAGCCAGTGATGAGTGCCAATTTTGGTTCACTGCTGCCACCTAGATTGATATCTGAACCAGGGATTTGGCTTACAACGGTAAACATCAAGCCAATACATAAGCCAAACAATCCCGGGAGACCACATAATAAAGCAGTAACGATGGTGGCTACAATACCAGTGGTTTTATTGTCCATATCGTTCTCCTTGGAAATATTATTAATAATTGATAACAGTATAGTTTATACCAGCGCCCAATGCAAGGTATCAAGTAGTTGATATGGGGTGCATCACCATGCCACTTCTACAGCCCGAACGGTCGCTACCCAACGGATTGTGGCAGTTATCTCTCCGCTTACCTGGATGACCAAAGCATCGTACGTGTCGCTGGCATTGAGGGTTACATTCCAAACAGAGGTATCCTCGCCAAGGGTAACCGTATCGGGCGATTGAACGAATGAGGTTTTCCCACCATCATTTTTGATCACGCCGCGAAAATAATAGCCTGCTGATTGGTTATAGGCATCACGCCGTGCAGCAATGACGATTTCAAAGACCATGGTGTGATTGGCGGGCAGCGTGAGCCGGCTAGAATTACCATCCAGAAACAATTCTGTATCGGCATTATTGGTAGTGACATTGCGAAGTATATATGTGGCGTATTGGGCATCGCCGCTTTCGTTGAAAGAACCGCTGGCATAAGCTGTTTGACCGTATAATCTAGCTTCGGCCTGGTAACCGCCAGAAATAGAAGCGTAATCCTCAATAGCGTGATTGGATTGCCCTCCACCAACCGAAGCATATTGTCCGCTAACTAAGTTGCCAGCGCCCCCGGCAATAACCGCATTTTGCCCTTGCACGTTGTTATTTTCGCCGCCGCTTATAGCCGAAGCGGTGCCCATCGCAGTATTTTCATTTCCACCATCTACTACAGAGGCAGCGCCTGAGGCAGTGTTTCCATCTCCTCCACCTATAAAAGCATATGTTCCGGAAGCAGTGTTATTACTTCCTCCGCCGACAAAAGTATGTGTATTGCTGGAGATGTTGCTTTGCCCTCCCCCTACAGTAGCATATGCGCTGCTGGCGGCATTACTATCTCCGCCGCTTACCACCCCATAGGATGCATTGCTCGGTATTTCATCAAAATTGCCGGTTTGATTTCCCGATCCACCCGCGATGATGCCATAATGGTCGGATATCCGATTTAGGCTGTTCCCCGCACCACCTCCGCCAATCACACTGCCATAAATACCTTTACCGATGATATTGCCTGGATAGCCACCGATGACATTTGGGCTGGTTTCATTTTGCCGGGTATATAGCCCGGGTAATGAAAGCGCCATCGGTGCAGGCGAGATTGGTTGGCGTGGACTGAGACGGGTATATTGGTTCTCGCCAGCACACTTCACTTCGATTTCCAACCAACGTTCCTCCCCATTAAATGCATCGTCCCCAAAATCTAGGCTAGGTATAGTGAAGTAACCTTTGCTCACCTTGACATCTGCTATCGGCAGTCTATCCCCCACTTGATCGCCGCTTGAAACATCCCTCCATAAGCTAAATTGAAAATCACAATGACCATCCAACGCGCGCCCATTTTGAACGAGTTGCCCCTGATAAGTAAACCCATTGCCCGGGAATGCCTGATATAATTTGACGCTTTTTGCTTTATCTGGAAATGCCAATATTCCAATCAGAACTACAAGCACAACCATGATTAATTTCGACAATGTATTGCGATTCATAGCCACACTCCTCCCGAATGAATTTATCAATTGTGTACACAAAATGCTAGCCCGGGAATGAATAGCCCTACTTTCCACGGATAAGTCTAAGCTAGAGTATTCTAGCACAAGAAGATAAGCACTCCAAAATAAAAAGCAGCCCCTTGGGAACGAATTAAGCCCAAGAGGGAATGCATCTACTCAATGAGGTGGTTTTTTGGTTTCAGCTTCGCAGTTTGGCACCTAAATCTTCTTCTAATTTACGAATAATTCGTTGCCGAATTTTAGCGACCTCCTGATCGGTCAGCGTTCGATCGTGTGCCTGATAGGTTATGCTATAAGCCAGGCTCTTTTTATTAGCACCGATTTTTTCACCGCGGTATAAATCGAACAAGCGCACGGCTGTCACCATTTTGCCTCCGGTTTCTCGGATTAACGATTCGATTCGCTCAGCCGGTAAATCCTCGTCTACAACGACAGCCAAATCTTCCAATACGGGTGGAAATGCAGGTGTACCTTCGACGACATATTGCGACGGGATGGCAGCTAATATGGCATCCAAATCCAATTCGGCAGCAATGACAGGCATTTCAGGTAGCTCCAATTGCTCTTTGAGTAATGGATGAAGCTCTCCGAATACACCAATTTCTTGTTCTTCCAGCCAAAGACGAGCGCATTTTCCGGGGTGATATGTAGGATGAGCACTGGGTTCATAACGCGGCACCGCCAGATGCAGATCTTTCAGGAAAGCCGCAATGATACCTTTCATATCGTAGAAATCCATAGCATTGGTATCTGCTGGCTGCCAGCCGGGAAAGGCGCGCGGTCCGCTCAATAAAATAACCAACTGACGCGGTTCAGCAGGTAACATTTGACCTGCTACAGGAATGAACACCGGACCAATCTCGAATAATGCTAAACGTGGCTGCAAACGAGTATTGCGTTCTACTGTTTCCAAGACGCTTGCGAGTACACTTTGGCGCATTACGATGCGATCGCTGACGATAGGATTCGCCAGCTTTAGATAAGAGCGTTTCTCCACATTCGATCCGGGCGGGAAGCAGCGGGCTTCGCGCTCCGGTGACGTCATGCGGTAAGAAATCACTTCTTGAAGCCCCAGGTTGATCAATAGATCGCGGACATGTTCTTCCTGTTCGTGATAAGGATTGTTGCGCTGAGGAGGCAAGGTGTCCGACATACGAGTTTCGGGGATGTGTTCATATCCGTATATACGGGCGATCTCTTCCATCAAATCTGCCATCCCTACCACACCCTCGCCAATATCCAGACGGTGATCAGGTGTGACAGCTTTGATAGTATTATCGGTTATTTCAACCCTAAATTCGAGAGCGCGCAAAATATCGCCAATTTCTTGAGGGGATAGCTGTATGCCTAGCCAACGCTCGACATCCTGGGTGGTTATCTCAACAACCGGATCATGGGCTGGTAATGGGTAATTATCCACGAGACCCTTACGGATTTTTCCGCCTGACCATTGGCGCATAAGCTCCAAACCGCGCCGAACGCCACGTTCTGCCATGGCAGGATGCACGCCGCGCGAGAAGCGGTAGCCGGCTTCCGAGGAAAATTTTTGGGCAGCCAGAGTGCGGCGGATATTGATATAGTTCCATGCCGCCCCTTCCAACAGAATATTTTTTGTATCGTCATTGACTTCTGTCTCTGCACCACCCATGACTCCCGCAATAGACAGAGACCCTTCTGTATCGCAGACCATGACTGAAAAATCATCCAGCGTACGTTCTACGTCATCCAGCGTGGTCAGCTTTTCATTTTGTATGGCTCGGCGGGTGATGATGGTTGGAGATCTGCCACTAACCCGCTTCACCAGAGCATCATAGTTGAAAGCGTGCAGCGGTTCCCCCACTTCCAGCATCACATAGTTGGTAGCATCGACGATATTATTAATCGGTCGCATTCCAGCCAGACGTAGTCGGCGTTGAATTTTATACGGACTGGGTTTGATTTCTATACCCTCGATCAATCCTAAAACAAAGCGGGGATTTAGCTCCGGTTCGCGAATCTCGATGCTGACACTGCCTTCGATGGGGGGCCCTTCGCAGACCATATCGTAGGATGGCGGATGCAATGGCTTGCCGGTGAGGGCTGCCACTTCCCGTGCTACTCCGAGGATATTGGCATCGCGGGCGATGTTGGGGGTAATGGAAATATCAAAAACCGCGTCGCCCATATATTCCACCAGGGGAGTTCCGGCTTTGGCATCGTCATCCAAGATAATGATGCCGGCATGGTCATCGGAAATACCCAGCTCTTTTTCAGAACATGCCATCGAGTAAGAATCGATGCCCCGAATTTTCGCACGTTTAAGCGTTACCAGCACCTGTCCGTGTTGGTGGCCATCATATATTTGGGCGCCTTCTTTGGCATAAGCGACCATAATGGGTTTTGGTAAGGAACCTTTGCCTTTATAAGGATATAGGTTGGGTGCACCGGTGAGAACAATCTGTTCCTGGATACCATCATCTAAGCGGCACAAGACCAAACGATCGGCATTAGGGTGCGGCATCACTTCCAAGATGGCGCCCACCACGATTTTTTCGGGATCCCACGCTAACCCCGATATTTTAGTTTCT
>JBDKUB010000117.1:0-3138 GCA_039679915.1 Anaerolineaceae bacterium | reverse complement strand
GTGAGGTAGCACCCAGCAAATCAGCATCGATGCGCAGTTTGGTGATTCGCCAACCCATCGGTGTGGTTGCAGCTATTGCTCCGTGGAATTATCCGGTTTCGCTCATGGCGTGGAAACTGGCGCCTGCCCTGGCAGCCGGCTGCACCGTAGTCGTTAAACCACCTGCACTGGCTCCTTTGGCTTGTGGAATGGTAGCAGCCATTGTCGGAGAATCGGGTTTACCCGATGGGGCAGTCAATGTTGTAACAGGTCCTTCCGGTCAGGTAGGCGAAGAAATTATCCATAATCCAATTACTCGCATGATTGCATTTACCGGTTCGACCGAAACAGGCAAATACCTCATGGGTGTGGCAGCTCCCGATTTGAAGAAATTAATCCTCGAGTTAGGCGGCCATACTCCCATGGTTGTTTTCAAGGATGCCAATCTCGACCGGGCAATTTCCGACGGCGTCAAACGTTCTTTCCGTAATATGGGTCAAATTTGCAATGCGGTCAACCGCATTTATGTCGAAGAAGAGATTGCTGAAGAATACCTAAAGCGGTTTGTCGAGCAGACCGCCAAAATGTCCATGGGTGATGGATTGGCAAATCCTAACGTCGATCTTGGACCTATGATCGATGAAGAAGGGATCAAACGCACCCAACGACATGTCGATGATGCCCTCAAAAAAGGCGCAAAATTACTTTACGGTGGTAAACGCCCGGATGACCCAGTGCTGCAGCAGGGATATTTTTACGAACCTACCGCATTAACCAATGTGACCAAAGATATGCTGGTGATGCATGAAGAGTCATTTGGACCCATTGTGGGCATTGCTCCATTCAAGGGGCTGGATGAAGCGGTCGAGCTGGCAAACAGCACCGAGTATGGTCTGGTTACATATGCCTATACCCAGAATCTGAAAACCGCGTTCATGTTCGGTGAACGGGTTGAATCGGGTTCAGTAGCAATCAATACGGTGAGCCCTGATTCGTTGTATGCGCCATATCCAGCCTGGAAGCACAGCGGGATTGGGCTTGAATTATCTCATTATGGGATCGAAGAATATCTTCAGGTAAAGCACATCCTCTTGGAGTTGGCATAATTTGACTTTGGAATCTTATAAGGTTTTTGTAAGAAAAGTCTTCAAATTTACTACTTATAAGGAGAGTGAACTATGGCTGCGATGAAAGTTGATCAATGGGGTTATACCAATCCTGTGGTTTCTCCGCTTTATGGAAAGCCACCCCTGTACTGGAAAGATATGCGCGTTCAACTGGTAGTCTATGAAACTGACATCGAAAATGTTCGTCGGGTCATTCCCGAACCCTTAGAAGCGCGCACGAACATTGTCATCACTTGGGTATCCGAGTTTGAGCTTGGCACCACTCAAGGTGCATTCAAGGAAATGGCAATTTATGTACAAGTTAAACACGGAAATGTCGAAGGGGACTACGAACCCTTCTTGTATGTCAATACCCCCCTTCCGCTGACTGCAGGCAGAGAGATTTGGGGTTACCAGAAAAAGTTGGCTGAAATTGGCTTATTTCATGAGCAAGAAGCAGTGCGCGGTCAGGTAAACCGGCTTGGACACCAGATATTAAAAGCCTTGGTGGTACCTGAATATATAGCCAAAATGGAAGAAATTCCCTGGAGTAGCGGTGGTGTATATTCTTTGAAGTATATTCCCGGCGCAGAAGAAGGTGAAGAACCTTTGCGTCAGCTCGTATTGACTCCGGGAAAATTTACAGCTCAAGAAGGAAAATTCTTCGGCGGACGTGGTTCAGTGGTTTATGAGCGATCGGAAATCGATCCTACTTATTTGCTAGAACCTAAACGCATCATCGGTGGATTTTTTGGACAAGGCGATCTCTACTTGCCACTCGGCAAGATTGTACATCGCTACAAATAAGCGGAAGGTATTCATGGCAACCCATCTGGATATTTTGAACCGGTTGATTAGTGAGAAATTGGTTGCAGTGGTCCGATTGGACAGCGGCGATCAATTAATCAAGGTAGCAGAGGCGCTAAAGGCAGGCGGCATTACAGCAATAGAATTTACCGTTCCCACTCCCAATTCATTGGAAATGATCAAACAAGCTGCGGTGTATTTTGGTGATGAAGTGTTAATGGGCGCCGGCACAGTTCTCGACCCCGAAACTGCACGCTCCGCCATTCTTTCCGGAGCACAATTTATTGTCACTCCAGCATTGAACATAAAAACAATCGAACTGTGCCGTCGTTATGGTAAACCGATCATTCCCGGAGCAATGACGCCAACGGAAATCCTCACAGCCTGGGAAGCCGGGGCAGACATGGTAAAAGTTTTCCCGGCTGATATTTTGGGTTCGGCATATCTCAAAGCAGTCCTGGCGCCTCTGCCCCAAATTCGCCTGGTACCCACAGGTGGGATTAGCTCTGAGAATGCTGCGGAATATTTGAAAGCCGGCGCTACCGCGGTTGGAGTCGGTGGAAAATTGGTCAGTAAATCTGCAGTAGCAAACGGCGATTGGGCAGCCATCACGGCAGAAGCTCAAAGACTGGTGCATGCAGTGCATCAGGCAGTTTCATGATCGGCGGAGGTCGATGATGGTTCAGCGGGTCCTTGTCGCCACTCGCTCCTTCGGCAGCACATCCTCCAAACCATGGGATGTGCTCACTGAAGCCGGGTGTGAAGTTGTCAAAGCAGATATGACTATTGAGATGACCGAAGCGCGCTTGATAGAGCTGTTGAAAGATGTTGATGGAGCTATCATCGGTGTCGTACCCATGACAGCCCATGTTATGAAAAACGCGCCGCGCTTGAAGGTGGTCAGTATGCATGGGGTGGGGGTCGATCACGTGGATTTATCGGCCGCAGCGCGCTTGGGAATTGTGGTTGCGAATTGTCCAGGCACGAATGACCAGGCCGTTGCCGACCTGACCATTGGGTTGATGATTGCGATTGCCCGCAAGATTCCTCAAGTCGACCGCCTTCTTCGCCAGGGTGGTTGGGGGCATCATTCGGGCAGTGAATTGTGGAGTAAGACTCTGGGGTTAATCGGCATGGGGCGCATTGGACGAGGCGTCGCTAAACGGGCATTGGGTTTCGATATGAAAGTGCTCGTTTATGATCCCTATGTAAAACAAGAACAGATTGATTTGGTGGGAGTCCGTTT
>JBDKUB010000320.1:0-5185 GCA_039679915.1 Anaerolineaceae bacterium | reverse complement strand
CTATTGGAGCAAAACTACCGCTCCACCCAATCCATCCTGGATGTTGCTATGGCGGTCATCGACCGCAATCCTCAGCGCAAGCACAAACAATTATTTACTGAACGGGGCATTGGCGAGCCGGTTAGATTGATAGAAACGGTGGATAACCACGAAGAGGCGGCTTTTGTTGTAGAAAGCATCGTGCATCAAATCAGCCAGGGCGCCGCCCAACCCGGCGATTTTGCGGTGATGTACCGCACTAATGCCCAATCCCGCTTGTTGGAAGAAGCGTTCCTTAACAGCCACATTCCTCATAAACTGGTAGGGGCGCAGCGTTTTTATGGCAGACGGGAAGTAAAAGACATCATTGCTTATTTGCGTCTGGCACAGAATCCAAAAGATGAATTCAGCCTGACCCGGGCGATCAATACCCCGCCGCGTGGTATTGGAAATAAAACGGTCATTGCTCTGCGAACTCTGGCACAACAGAACAAGCTATCTCCGGGAGAATTGCTATTAGCGCTGGGACAGGATGCCGAAGCGATTCCGGGCAGTGTCTCTTTGGGGAGAGCTTTATCTGCCCTCTCCCGCTTTGGGAAAATGCTGGCGGGCTGGCGGGCGCAAATCGATACATTATCCCCATTGGGATTGATGGACCGGATCCTGACCGATACCGATTACCATGCTTATTTGGATGATGGCAGCGAAGAAGGTGAGGAACGCTGGGAGAATATCATGGAATTGCGTCGCCTGGCAGCCGAATTCAACAACCAAGGCTTGAGTGCCTTCCTGGAGCAAGTCGCCCTGGTCTCGGACCAGGACACTCTGGATGCTTCCACCAACGCGGTCACCTTGCTCACGCTACATGCAGCAAAAGGTCTGGAATTTCCCGTGGTATTCATCGTGGGTTTAACGCAAGGCACCTTACCTCACAGCCGTTCGTTGGAGGACCCGGAAGCCATGCAGGAAGAGCGGCGCTTGCTCTATGTGGGCATCACCCGTGCCAAAGACCGCCTATATCTGGTCTATTCGCAGCGGCGCAGCGCTTTTGGCTATTATGAACCGGTGGAGCCCTCCCATTTTCTGGATGATATCCCCGATGATTTACTAAGACGCCAATCTACTTCAGTTCTCACCCCTCGCCAAAATAAGGTGAATCCATTCTCCGCCGAGCGCTGGCAGCCAGCAGCCGCCAGCTCATCTGCCGCGCTTGTCCAGCGATTTCAACCCGGCCAGCACGTGGAACATCACGTGTGGGGAGAAGGGATGGTCTTGAACAGTCGTTTGCAAGATGATGATGAAATCGTGGATATTTTCTTCGAAAGTGTGGGCTTGAAACGGGTAGCAGCTTCACTGGCAAAATTGACCTTGAAGCCATAATTTCAACATAGTAAAATCACCTTGCTTCCCTCAAGACGCAATCCGGCGTATAATCTTTTGAAATGCCGATTCTTGACCCTAATTCGCTGGAATTTATCAGCCGCAGTGCGGAACAAACCCGCCGCCTTGGAATGCGGATAGGTGCCTTGCTCCAAACCGGTGATGTGGTCTGCCTGATAGGAGAACTGGGCTCCGGTAAAACCACTTTGGTTCAGGGTTTGGCAAGCGGCTGGGGGTCCCTGGATCAGGCAACCAGCCCGACCTTTGTGCTGGTCAATGTTTACCGCCGACCCGATGGCCAGAGGTTATATCATCTCGATGCTTACCGCTTAAGGGGCGCCCGCGAAGCCGAAGATCTGGATTTGGATGCGATGCTGGAAACCAGCCCTTTGGTCATCGAGTGGGCAGAGCGCATTCAAGAAGCCCTGCCTCAGGAACACCTGGAGGTGAATTTGAGTTGGGTGGATGAAGATCAACGCGACCTGGTATTCATTGCCCGCGGCGAGCGCTATCACAAACTTTTAGCTCGACTACGCAAACAGGTTTTTGGAGTAGCATGATATACGGCAGCAATCCGGTGATTTTAGCCATCGATACTTCCACCCGTACTGTGGGATTGGGTTTATATGATGGCGGTCAGGTATTGGCGGAATCGATTTGGGAAAGCCACGATTATCACACTGTGGAGCTTGCGCCGGCTGTAGTAGAAATGCTCAAACGAGCACAAATGAGCACGGCTGACTTAGGAGCCATAACCGTCGCTGTAGGCCCAGGGTCGTTTACCGGGTTGAGGATTGGTCTGGCACTTGCCAAAGGTTTGGTGTTAGCTCTGCGTATTCCTTTAATTGGTGTGCCTACTCTGGATATTGTGGCAGCCTCCCAAATGCCGGGCAATTTGCCTCTGGCTGCTGTGTTGCGGGCGGGTAGAGGCAGGCTGGCAACTGCCTGGTACGAAAACGAGAATGGTGCATGGAAGCTGATGGATAAAATCGAGGTTTTTACACCTCAGGCGTTGTGCGAACGAATCCTGTCACCAACTATCGTATGCGGTGAATTGAGCGTTGCTGAACGGCAGTTCTTCGCCGATACCAACCCTTTCATACAGATGGTTTCACCAGCACAGTCGTTACGCCGCCCAGCTTACTTGGCAGAAATCGCATGGCAGCGCTGGCAATCCAATCACGTGGATGACCCCGCGAGTTTATCGCCTATCTATCTACATTACAACGAGCCTATCCCCGAATCATGAACCATCCCCCGGTCAATCCTGGCGCTGTTACTATCCGATATATGCGGCTGAGCGACCTGGAACAGGTACAAGCCATCGACCGCATGTCGTTTTCGCTGCCCTGGCCGGAAAGTGCCTTTCGATATGAATTGATGGAAAATAAAGTTTCCCTGCCCATGGTGGCGGAGATCGACCAAGAAACCGGTAATAAACGGGTCGTGGCGACAGTGGTCATTTGGTTGATAATCGATGAAGCGCACATCGCCACCCTGGCTGTTCATCCCGATTACCGCCGCCAAGGAATTGGTGAAAAATTACTTGCCAGAGCATTGTTGGAAGCTATTCAAAAAAGGGCTAACACGGCAACGCTGGAAGTCCGAGCCAATAACATGTCGGCTCAGTCTCTATATCGTAAGTTCGGTTTTGAAATTGTTGGCAGACGCCCCCATTATTATAAAGATAATTACGAAGACGCAGTGATCATGACCAACAGTCACCTAGACCTTGCTTATCGTGATTGGTTGAGAACTATTGCCGGCGAAGAGCCTATAAGGGATTAAAATATCATCGACTGGTGAATCTTTTTTTGTGTGATCTTTTCCTGATTCTTTTTACTTTTTTATTGGAGGTACATTTTGAATCCTATCGATACGTTAAGCCAGATTGGAAGAGAGGTATCGGAGTGTGCGCAGTGCGAGCTGCACTTTTCCCGTAAAAATGCGGTGCCCGGCGAAGGACCGGCAGATGCCGACATTGTGTTTATCGGTGAGGGACCGGGTTTCCATGAAAACGAACAAGGCAGGCCGTTTGTGGGGGCAGCAGGAAAATATCTGGAAGAATTATTGGCGAAGATTGGCATGACCCGCGAACAGGTGTTTATTACCAACGTAGTCAAATGCCGCCCTCCGGGGAACCGTGATCCCAAACCGGAAGAGGTGGAAATCTGTGTGAACTGCTATCTCGAGCGCCAACTTCAAGCGATCAACCCCAAGGTGATCGTCACCCTGGGGCGTTACTCGATGGGATATTTTGTGCCAAATGTCAAAATCGGGGATGTGCATGGGCAATCGTTTTGGGTGAGGGGAAAATTAGTGATTCCTATGTACCATCCTGCTGCTGTTCTCCACCAAGGATCGCTCAAACCAATTCTGGAAAAAGACTTTTCCAGCTTGCCCGTATTGATCGGTAAGGCGGATTCCGTTCCGGAATCTCCAGAAACCAATCCACCCTACCAGCAAGAACACCCCAAGCAATTGAGCCTTTTTTGAGGTACCAATGCCAACCGTTAAAGAAGAACTACTCAATCGATTACGTTGCCGCAACGCTCAGGTTGCGGTTTTAGGTCTGGGTTATGTTGGATTACCTCTGGCAATCGTATTTGGGGAGGCTGGATATAAGGTCACCGGCATCGACCCCGATCCGCGCAAAGTCGAGAGCATTCTGGCAGGGAAAAGCTACATCCAGGATGTGCCTTCATCGCAGGTGAAGCACCTGATAGATCAAGGGAAGCTTTCCGCAACTACCGATTTCGCTGCTCTCAAGCTAGCCGAAGCCATCAGCATTTGTGTGCCGACTCCTTTGCGGAAGACCGGCGACCCTGACCTTTCTTATATCGTGAATGCCACCACCGAATTGGCGAAATACATGCACCCCGGTATGGTAGTAGTGCTTGAATCGACCACCTATCCCGGCACCACCCGCGAGATTTTGTTGCCCAAACTGGGTGAGGAAACCGGATTGAAAATCGGCGAAAATTTCTTTTTAGCTTTCTCGCCCGAACGGGTGGACCCAGGCCGTAAAGATTGGACTACGTTGAACACACCCAAGGTAATGGGCGGGATTACCGCTGCCTGCGGGGAAGTGGCTACCACCTGGTATAAACAAGCCTTACAAACCGTGGTGCAAGTCTCCTCTGCGGAAGTGGCAGAGATGGCCAAGTTACTCGAAAATACCTTTCGCATGGTCAACATCGGCATGGTCAATGAGATGGCGCTCATGTGCGACCGATTGGGTGTAGATGTATGGGAGGTGATCGAGGCGGCTGCCACTAAACCTTTTGGCTTCATGAAATTCACCCCAGGACCCGGCTTAGGCGGACATTGCATCCCTATTGACCCGCTGTACCTTTCCTGGAAGTTGCGGGCGCTCAACTACACTGCCCGCTTCATCGAGCTGGCTTCGGAGATCAATACCGGGATGCCGCGCTATGTGGTCTCCAAAGTACAGGACGCTTTGAATGAAGCCGGGAAACCGCTCAAAGGCAGCCGGATTCTGACGCTTGGGGTGGCATACAAGCCGGATGTCGATGATTTACGCGAATCGCCTGCCCTGGATGTGATGGGCTTGCTGGAGAAAAAAGGTGCAATAGTTACCTACCACGATCCTTATATCCCTCATGTAGCTCAGGATGGTACTGAACGCTTTAGTGAGCCTGATCTGATGGCGGCTGTTCATCATGCCGATTGTGTAGTGATTGTTACTAATCATAGTCAATATGATTATGCTGCTATCGTCGAGGCTGCCCAACTTGTAGTCGATACCCGCAATGCCCTGGGATCTGCCCGGCGTAGCAATCCCAAGATTGTGAGCATATAACCA